>NZ_JBFRHD010000005.1:0-288066 GCF_052115685.1 Cupriavidus sp. 2KB_3 | reverse complement strand
GCAACTGCAGGATGGACTGCGCCAATACATTCACTACTACAATCATGACCGCATCAAGCTCAAACTAAAAGGGCTGAGTCCCGTGCAATACAGGACTCAGCCCTTTCCGGCCTAGCCATCAACCGTCCAACTTCTGGGGGTCAGTTCAGGATGGCGGGCTTTCTCGTTGCGGCCGAAGCTTAGCGCTTGCGCGGCGGCGGCACGTCGGTGCAGACCCCTTCGTAGATCTCGGCAGCCATGCCGATCGACTCGCCCAGCGTCGGGTGCGGGTGGATCGTCTTGCCGATATCGACGGCATCGGCGCCCATCTCGATGGCCAGGCACACTTCGCTGATCAGGTCGCCCGCATGGGTGCCCACGATGCCGCCGCCGATGATCCGGTGCGTTTCCTCGTCGAAAATCAGCTTGGTGAAGCCCTCGTCGCGGCCATTGGCGATGGCGCGGCCCGAGGCGGCCCACGGGAACGTGCCCTTGCTGTACTTGATGCCCTGCGCCTTGCACTGCTCCTCGGTCAGGCCGGCCCAGGCCACTTCCGGATCGGTGTAGGCCACCGACGGGATCTGCTTGACGTCGAAGTAAGCCTTCTCGCCGTGCGCGGCCTCGGCTGCCACGTGTGCCTCATGCACCGCCTTGTGCGCCAGCATCGGCTGGCCGACGATGTCGCCGATGGCGAAGATATGTGGCACGTTCGTGCGCAGCTGGTTGTCCACCTCGATAAAGCCGCGGTCGGTCACCGTCACACCAGCCTTTTCGGCGCCGATCTTCTTGCCATTCGGCACACGGCCGACCGACACCAGCACCAGGTCGTAGCGCTGCGGCTCGGCCGGCGCGGCTTCGCCCTCGAACTTCACGTAGATGCCGTCCGGCTTGGCTTCCACGCCCACGGTCTTGGTCTTCAGCATCACGCTGTCGAAGCGATGCTTGTTCATCTTGTCCCAAACCTTGACCAGGTCGCGGTCCGCGCCCTGCATCAGGCCGTCGAGCATTTCCACCACGTCGATGCGCGCGCCGAGCGTGCTGTACACCGTGGCCATTTCCAGCCCGATGATGCCGCCGCCGATCACCAGCATCTTGTTGGGGATGTCCGGCAGTTCCAGCGCGCCAGTCGAATCGACGATGCGCGGGTCCTCGGGCACGAACGGCAGCTTCACGGCCTGGCTGCCGGCGGCGATGATCGCCTTCTCGAAGCGGATCACCGTCTTCTTGCCCGTTGTGGCCTTGGCATCACCTTCGGTTTCCTGCACCTCAAGGTGATGCGGATCCAGGAACGTGCCGATGCCGCGCACCACCTGCACCTTGCGCGCGCGGGCCATGCCGGCCAGACCGCCGGTCAGCTTGCCGACCACGGTTTCCTTGTAGTGGCGCAGGCCGTCCAGATCGATCTTGGCTTCGCCGAACAGGATGCCGTGCGCGGCCAGCGCCTTGGCCTCGTCGATCACGGCCGCGTTGTGCAGCAGCGCCTTCGACGGGATGCAGCCCACGTTCAGGCAGACGCCGCCGAGCGAGCCGTAGCGTTCCACCAGCACGGTGTTCATGCCGAGGTCCGCCGAGCGGAACGCGGCCGAGTAGCCGCCGGGGCCGGCGCCCAGCACGAGCATGTCGCACTGGATGTCGGCGCTGCCGGCATGCGTGGCGGCGGCCGGCACCGGGGCCGGAGCGGCCTTCGGTGCGGGGGCGGCAACGGGGGCCGCCGCAGCAGCCGCGGCGGGGGCAGCGGCCGGGGCGGGGGTAGCGGCGGCAGCGGCGCCGGCTTCCACGGTGCAGATCACCGTGCCCTTGGCCACCTTGTCGCCCACCTTGACCTTCACGTCCACGACCTTGCCGGCCGATGACGACGGCACGTCCATGCTGGCCTTGTCGGACTCCAGCACGATCAGCGACTGCTCTTCCTCGACCGTATCGCCGGCCTTGACCAGTACTTCGATCACTTCCACCGCGTCGAAATCGCCGATATCCGGCACCTTGACTTCGATCACACTCATGCTTTTCCTCCTGGGATGCGCGCCCTGCCCGCCTGGGGCTCAGGCCGCGCCGTCGTTGTTGGTTGCCGCCCCGCCATCCGCACCCTCTGCACCCTCTGCACCCTTTGCACCACCAGGGCCATCCGGTACCGGCGCGGGTGCCGGCTGCGCCTGCAGCCGCACGGTATGCACGTCGATGGGACCTGCCGAACTCTTGTCGAACTCCACGCCTGCGTCCACGCCGATCCGCGCAATCTCCCCGGCGCCAATGCCGGGCCGGTCGTAGACCGCGTGCATGGCCCCGAGCGCATAGTTGCGCCCCGAGCCAATGCCCCAGAACCGGTCGAACGCGAACACCTCGCGGTAGGAATAGACGCCGAAGATGCCGCCCGGATTGGCGATCAGGCAGACGATCTGCGACGACTCGTACGGATCGTCCTCGTCTTCCTTGGTGTTGATGAAGTACTCGGTCTTGAGCTTTTCATGCACCTTGAGGAAGGTTCGGAACACGTCGTCGCGGGTCAGCAGCCGGCATTCGTCGCCCATGCCAGTCAGCAGCGCCCGCATCACCGGGAAGTGCGCGGTGGTGCCGGCCAGCGCGACGAAGCTCTCGCCCACCGGGAACACCTTCTGGTTCCGCTCGTAGGCACGCGACAGCCGCGTGTCGCCGAACGTGACCAGCGCGTCCGCCGCGATGGCTACTTCGGCGCCCTTCCTTACGACTACGCACGTCGTCATGGCTCGCCCCTTGCAGTTCGTACAGGCACGCGCCGGCAACCGAGGCCGCCGGCGCGCGCGTGGGCCGTGCTTACAGCAGAATCCGGCGGAAGTCCGCCAGCAGCTGGGCGAAGTACGTGTTGAAGCGGGCCGCCTCGGCGCCGTCGATGACGCGGTGGTCCCACGACAACGACAGCGGCAGCGTCAGGCGCGGCGCAAACTGCTTGCCGTCCCAGACCGGCTTCATGTACGACTTGCACACGCCCATGATGGCCACTTCCGGCGCGTTGATGATCGGCGTGAAGTACGTGCCGCCCAGGCCGCCCAGCGACGAGATCGAGAAGCAGCCGCCCTGCATCTGGTCCGGCTTCAGCTTGCCTTCGCGGGCCAGCTTGGCGAGTTCGCCCATTTCCTGGCTGATCTCGAGCACGCCCTTGCGGTCAGCGTTCTTGATGACCGGCACGACCAGGCCGTTGGGGGTGTCCGCCGCGAAGCCGATGTTGAAGTACTTCTTCAGCACCAGGTTGTCGCCGTCCAGCGAGGCATTGAAGTTCGGGAACTTCTTCAGCGCCGCCACGGTGGCCTTGATCATGAAGGCCAGCATGGTCACCTTGACGCCCGACTTCTCGTTTTCCTTGTTCAGCTGCACGCGGAAGGCTTCGAGGTCGGTGATATCCGCTTCGTCGCAGTTCGTGACGTGCGGGATCATGACCCAGTTGCGATGCAGGTTGGCGCCCGAGATCTTCTTGATGCGCGAAAGCGGCTTGTTCTCCACTTCACCAAAGCGCGTGAAGTCCACCTTCGGCCACGGCAGCAGGTCCAGGCCAACGCCCGAGCCACCGGCGGCGGCCGCTGCGGCCGGCGCGGCGGTCTGGCCGCTCATCACGCCCTTGACGAAGCCCTGCACGTCTTCCTGCGTGATACGGCCCTTCGGACCGGTACCGGGTACGCGCGACACGTCCACACCCAGTTCACGCGCGAACTTGCGCACGGACGGGCTGGCGTGGGCGGCCTTGCCGGTTACGCCCTGGGCGGCCGGGGCGGGTGCCGAGGTTGCCGGAGCGGGAGCCGGCGCCGCAGCAGCGGCGGGCGCCGGAGCAGGCGCGGCAGCAGCCGGAGCCGGTGCCGGGGCGGCGGCCGGGGCCGCAGCAGCGCCGGCTGCGCCAGCGGCTTCCAGCACCACGATCAGCGTGCCTTCGGCCACGTTGTCGCCAACCTTGATCTTGATTTCCTTGACGGTGCCGGCCTGCGGGCTGGGCACGTCCATGGTCGCCTTGTCCGATTCCAGCGTGACCAGCGCGTCTTCCGCGTGGATCGTGTCGCCCACCTTCACGTGGATGTCGATCACCGGCACGGCGTCGTAGTCGCCGATGTCCGGCACCTTGACTTCCACGAGACCGCCACCGCCTCCGCCAGCAGCCGGCGCGGGCGCCGGGGCCGCTGCGGGAGCGGGCGCGGGTGCAGGGGCCGGAGCCGCCGCCGGAGCGGGGGCCGGCGCGGCAGCGGGGGCCGGGGCAGGTGCGGCGGCGCCGGCACCTGCCGGTTCCAGCATCACCAGCACCGAGCCTTCGGCCACGTTGTCGCCTACCTTGATGCGGACTTCCTTGACGGTGCCGGCCTGCGGGCTGGGCACGTCCATGGTCGCCTTGTCCGACTCCAGCGTCACCAGCGCGTCTTCCGCGTTGATGGTATCGCCCGGCTTCACGTGCACTTCGATGACGGGTACGGCGTCGTAGTCGCCGATATCCGGCACCTTGATTTCAATCGCTTGACTCATTCAGTGTCTCTCCTGGGCAGCCGGCACTCGCGTCTACACACGACAAACGCTCGGCGAGGTTACTCTCGCCTCACGCTTCTGTCACGTTGCCACGCCGCAAGGCGCCGCCGGGCCAGCCGGGGGCGCCCGCGGCGCGGCGGGTGCCGCACTGCGGGGGGTTCAGGCGTGTAAGTCCGGGAATCAGACCGACATCGGGTTCGGCTTGCTCGGGTCGAGGTTGTACTTCTTGATCGCCTCGGCGACCTTTTCACGACCGATCGCACCTTCGTCGGCCAGCGCCTTCAGCGCGGCCAGCGTGACCCAGTGGCGATCCACCTCGAAGAAGTGGCGCAGCTTCTCGCGGGTATCCGAGCGGCCGAAGCCGTCGGTGCCCAGCACCACGTAGCGGCGCGGCACGAACGGACGGATCTGCTCGGCAAACGCGCGGATGTAGTCGGTGGAGGCAATCACCGGGCCGCGCACGCCCTTGAGCTTCTGGGCGACGAACGACTCGCGCGGCGTCTCGGTGGGGTGCAGCAGGTTGTGGCGCTCGGCGGCATTGCCTTCGCGGGCCAGCTCGGTAAAGCTCGGGCAGCTCCACAGGTCCGACTCCACGCCCCAGTCCTTCTTCAGCAGGTCGGCGGCGGCGATCACCTCGCGGAAGATCGTGCCCGAACCCAGCAGCTGCACGCGCGGCGCGTTGCTGTTCTCCACACCCTTGCGGAACTGGTACATGCCCTGGACGATGTCGCGTTCCACGCCAACCGGCATTTCCGGATGCTCGTAGTTCTCGTTCATCACCGTCAGGTAGTAATAGATATCTTCCTGTTCGGCGTACATGCGGCGCATGCCGTCCTGCATGATCACGGCGAGTTCGTACTGGAACGTCGGGTCATACGAGATGCAGTTCGGGATCACGGCATGGAACACGTGCGAATGGCCGTCCTCGTGCTGCAGGCCCTCGCCGTTCAGCGTGGTCCGGCCCGAGGTGCCGCCCAGCAGGAAGCCGCGCGAGCGCATGTCGGCAGCGGCCCAGCACAGGTCGCCGATACGCTGGATGCCGAACATCGAGTAGTAGATGTAGAACGGGATCATCTGCACGCCGTGCGTCGAGTACGACGTGGCGGCGGCAATCCAGTCGCACATGGCGCCGGCTTCGTTGATGCCTTCCTGCAGCACCTGGCCAGTCTGCGATTCCTTGTAGAACATCAGCTGGTCGTGATCCTGCGGCACGTACTTCTGGCCTTCCTGGTTCCAGATGCCGACCTGGCGGAACAGGCCTTCCATGCCGAACGTGCGCGACTCGTCGGGCACGATGGGCACCACGTGCTTGCCGATCTTCTTGTCCTTGAGCAGCGTGTTCAGGATCCGCACGAAGGCCATGGTCGTGGAGACCTCGCGGCCTTCGCCCGTGGCCTTGAGCAGCGCGTCGAACGCGGCCAGCTCGGGCACCGGCAGCGCTTCCGCCTTCAGGCGGCGGCTGGGCAGGTAGCCGCCCAGCTCCATGCGGCGCGCGCGCATGTATTCCAGTTCCTTCGAGCCATCCTCGAAGGTCAGGTACGGCACTTCCTCGATCTTGTCGTCCGACACCGGGATGTTGAACTGGTCGCGGAACTTGCGGATCGCGTCCACCGGCATCTTCTTCTGCTGGTGGGCCACGTTCATGGCCTGGCCGGCATCGCCCATGCCATAGCCCTTGATGGTCTTGGCCAGGATCAGCGTCGGCTGGCCCTTGTGCTCGCTGGCGGCCTTGTAGGCGGCGTAGATCTTGTGCGGGTCATGGCCGCCACGGTTCAGGCGCCAGATGTCGTCGTCGGACCAGTCGGCCACCATGGCCTTCAGCTCCGGCGTGTTGAAGAAGAACTCGCGCACGTAGGCGCCGTCCTTGGCCTTGAAGGTCTGGTACTCGCCGTCCACGCACTCCATCATGCGTTTCATCAGCAGGCCCTTGGTGTCGCGTGCCAGCAGCTGGTCCCAGCGGCTGCCCCAGACCACCTTGATCACGTTCCAGCCCGAACCGCGGAATTCCGATTCCAGTTCCTGGATGATCTTGCCGTTGCCGCGCACCGGGCCGTCCAGGCGCTGCAGGTTGCAGTTGATCACGAAAACGAGGTTGTCCAGCTTCTCGCGGCCGGCCATGCCGATCGCGCCGAGCGATTCCGGCTCGTCGGTCTCGCCGTCGCCCAGGAAGGCCCAGACCTTGCGGTCGCCGGCCTTGGCCAGGCCGCGGCTGTCCAGGTACTTCATGAAGCGCGCCTGGTAGATCGCCATGATCGGGCCCAGGCCCATCGACACGGTGGGGAACTGCCAGAAGTCCGGCATCAGCCACGGGTGGGGGTACGACGAAATGCCCTTGCCGTCCACTTCCTGGCGGAAGTTGTCGAGCTGCTCGGTGGTCAGGCGGCCCAGCAGGAACGCGCGCGAGTACACACCCGGCGCCGAGTGGCCCTGCACGAAGACGAGATCGCCGCCGCTCTGCTCGGACGGGGCGCGCCAGAAGTGGTTGTAGCCCACGTCATAGAGCGTGGCGGCCGACGCGAACGACGAGATATGGCCGCCCACGTTGGTGTGCTTGTTGGCGCGCAGCACCATGGCCATCGCGTTCCAGCGCGTGTACGAGCGGATGCGGTGCTCGATATCCTGGTCGCCTGGAATGCGGGCCTGCTGCTCCACCGGAATGGTGTTGATGTACTGCGTCTCGGCGTGGAACGGCTGGGTCACGCCATTCACGCGTGCGTATTCGATCTGCTTCTCGATCAGGAAAGCGGCGCGATCTGCACCTTCGGCCGCCAGCACGCCCTGCAGGGCATCCAGCCATTCATGCGTTTCCTGGGGATCGGCGTCGTTGGCGCTGCTCGCGCCGAGAATCTGCTCTGGTACGGCTGACATGAGACTGTCTCCTGGTGAATTCCTGGCGAGCGCACGAGACCCGCCCGCATTGTCTGGTCGAAGCGATTCTATGGAAGCACAGCAGAGGCTGACAAGCGAAATTTTCAGATTACGGATTCGTTTCTTATAATGTGAAATATTGCGGCGGTGCACCAGAGACTGCACGCCGCAGGCCTGCGGCGCCCGGGCGTCGAGCGGACGCCGCTTCCTCGCGAGCCCTGCCCGGGACACGATCCGCGCAAACTTGAGCAGGTGCCGCATAGGCGCTTTCCCCAAGCGACGCACCGCAATAATCGCTATACACTGGCCGGTCAGCCGTCAATCCCTTATGCAGTTCCTCCAACGACTCCTCTCCGGCCTGCGCACGGCCATGCTTCCCCCCAATCCCTCCGGGGCCGCGACCCCGGCCACGGTGGAAGCGTCTGCCGCCGCGCACCACGCCGCGCACCACGCCGCCCAGCACGCGGCCCACGCCGGACGCGACGGCGATCCCCATGACGACGTAGCGCACGACGGCGCCGACGCCCATGAGGCCGACGGCCCGTTCGCCGCCGCGCCGCGCCGGCTCTGGTGGCTGCGCTGGCGCAACCTTGTGGCGACGAGCTGGTTCATGTTCATCCCGCTCGTGGCCATTGTGCTCTTCACCGTGGCGATGGGCGTCATCCTGTGGTCGCTGCATGAGACGGAACGCCAGCAACAGCGCGACGCGCTGTACCGCGACGCCGCCTGGGCGCAGCAGCGCGTGCGGCTCTCGCTGCTGAGCAACCAGGACCAACTGGCCTCGCTGGCGCGCGACATCGCCGCAGCGCAGTTGGACCAGGGAGCCTATCGCACGGCCGCGCAGGAGATCTTGCGAGAGAACCCGGAAATCGTCTTTGTGAACTGGCTCGATGCCACGCGGCGCGGTCGCTGGTCGCTGCCGTCCACCTCGGAGTTCGCCGGCCGGTTGCGCGAGACCGTCGACCATCCGCTGGAGCCGGAAGTCCTCGATACCTTCGACGCCGCCCGCGAGACCCAGCGCGTGGTCTATTCCCGCCCGCTGATGAACGAGCGCGGCGACAGCTTCATGCTGATGGAAGTGCCGATCGTGCGGGACAACGAGTTCCTCGGCACCCTGGGCGCGCTCTATTCGATCAACGGCATCCTGACCCACCTGCTGCCGCCCGAACTGACGGAGCGCTACCGCTTCTCGCTGATCGACAAGAACAACCAGACGCGCGCGAGCACGTCGCTGCGGCCCGTGCCGGGCAATGCGCTGTCCTACGAAGTGCTGCTTGATCCACCTGGGCACTCGCTTTCGCTGCGCGCGGATGCCTACCCGCCGCCGTCGAACCTGCCTAACAACATGCTGCTGTGGCTGGTGGTGGGCCTGTCCTGCTTCCTGCTCTGGAGCCTGTGGAGCATGTGGCGGCACACCAGCCGCCGCTCCGAGGCGCAGCGCGCCCTGCTGGCCGAGACCTCGTTCCGCCGGGCGATGGAAAACTCGATGCTGATCGGCCTGCGCGCGCTCGACCTGAACGGCCGCATCACCTATGTAAACCCCGCCTTCTGCCGCATGACGGGCTGGACCGAGGGCGCCCTGGTCGGCCGCGTGCCGCCGTTCCCCTACTGGCCGCCCAACGACCAGCAGGAGATGCAGAAGCAGATCGACCTGACGCTGCAGGGCAAGTCCCCCGCCACCGGCTACGAGATGCGCGTGATGCGCCGCGACGGCAGCAGCTTCTTTGCACGGATGTACGTCTCGCCGCTGGTGGACAGCCGGGGCCGCCATACGGGCTGGATGAGTTCGATGACGGACATCACCGAGCCCAAGCGTGCCCGCGAGGAACTGGCCGCCGCGCACGACCGCTTCACGACCGTGCTGGAAAGCCTGGACGCCGCCGTGTCCGTACTGGCCACCGACAAGGCCGAGCTGCTGTTCGCCAACCGCTACTACCGGCAGCTGTTCGGCTGGGAGGCCGAGGGGCACCTGAAGCTGGCCGGCGATGACTTCGACCGCGAGCAGATGTCGAGCGACAACACCGACTATGTCGATGCCTACGCCGGCCTGCCGGCCTCGGAGTTGATGCCGTACGCGTCCGACGCGCGCGAGGTCTTCGTGCCGGACATGCAGAAGTGGTTCGAAGTGCGCCGCCGCTATATCCAGTGGGTGGACGGCCACCTGGCGCAGATGCAGATCGCCACCGACATCACGGTGCGCAAGGCCGCCGAGGAAATGGCGCGCCAGCACGAGGAACGGCTCCAGTTCACCAGCCGGCTGACCACGATGGGCGAGATGGCGTCGTCGCTGGCGCACGAGTTGAACCAGCCGCTGGCGGCCATCAACAATTACTGCATGGGTGCCGTGGCGCGGCTCCATTCGGGGCGCAGCACGCCGGAAGACCTGATTCCGGTGCTCGAGAAGACGTCGGCGCAGGCCGTGCGGGCGGGCACCATCATCAGCCGCATCCGCGGGTTCGTGAAGCGCAGCCAGCCGCAGCGGCGCGAGGCGTCCCTCCATGACATCGTGGCTGACGCCGTGGGCCTCGCCGACCTGGAAGCCACGCGCCGCCGCGTGACCATCCTCACCCGCCTGCCCGCCCCGCCGCTGCTGCTATATGTGGATCCGGTGCTGATCGAGCAGGTGCTGGTGAACCTGCTCAAGAATGCCGTGGAGGCCATGGCCGGGCTGCCCGCCATGCGCGCCGCCGGCGTGGTGCGCCTGCATGCGCGCATCGAGCCGGTGGAGTTCGGCCAGTGCGTCTGCATCGACGTGATCGACCAGGGCCCGGGCGTGGACGAAGCCACCAAGGAACGGCTGTTCGAGCCATTCTTCAGCACCAAGTCCGACGGCATGGGCATGGGCCTGAACATCTGCCGCTCGATCATTGAATCCCACCAGGGCCGGCTCTGGGTGGAAAACAATGTGGACGGGATCGGCTGTACGTTTAAAATCACGTTGCCGCTGCAGCCTGCGCTCCCCGAGCAATAGCCCGGGCACCCCGGTGAGACAGACGCGATGAGACCCTCCGCCGCGGGGCTTGGGTGGGTCGCCGCAGATCTGCCACTCGACCGGGTAGTGTTGCGCACGCCGCCAGGCGGTTACACTTAGTTGCAAACGACTTGGTCGTTAACGAATTTGCCCCAGGAGACTTCATGACCGTAACGCCCAGCCCCACTCCGCATCGTGGCGAGACCGTGTTCATCGTTGATGACGATGAAGCCATGCGCGACTCGCTGACCTGGCTGCTGGAGGGCAATGGCTACCAGGTGCGCAGCTTCAACAGCGCCGAGCAGTTCCTGTCCGCTTACGATGCCGGCCAGGTATCGTGCCTGATCCTGGACGTGCGCATGCCCGGCATGAGCGGCCCGGAACTGCAGGAACGCATGCTGGCCGAGCACATCGACATTCCCATCGTGTTCATCACCGGCCACGGCGACGTGCCGATGGCGGTATCCACGATGAAGCGCGGCGCGATCGACTTCATCGAGAAGCCGTTCGACGAATCCGCGCTGCGCGCGCTGGTGGAGCGCATGCTCCAGAAGGCCCGCACCGACCATTCCGCCGCCCGCGAGCAGCGCGCCGCCAAGGACCTGCTGGGCAAGCTGACCACGCGCGAGCAGCAGGTGCTGGAGCGCATCGTGGCCGGCCGGCTGAACAAGCAGATCGCCGACGACCTGGGCATTTCCATCAAGACGGTGGAGGCGCACCGCGCCAACATCATGGAAAAGCTCAACGTGAACACCGTGGCGGATCTGCTGCGACTGGCGTTGTCGCGCAACAGCTGATCGGCTGGGTGTGAAAATGGAAAGACGGCGCCCTGGCGCCGTTTTTTTATTGACCTTCGATCAGGAGGTCGCCGGGTAAAGTAATGCAAAAATCACAATTTCGGCACGTGATGCCCACCGCAAATCCTCCCGGACCCGCAGCCTGCATCCGGTCAACTGCCCGCCGATCGGCGCCAAACCCTTATAATCCGGCTTTGTCCGCGACGCCGCCACGCGCGCGCCGCCCGGCCCCGACTTCCCAGCCTTTCCCGCAGATTCCCATGCCCGCCCAACTGATCGACGGCAACGCCCTTGCCAAACAAATCCGTACCGAAGCCGCCCAGCGCGCCGCCCGCCTGACCGAAAAGGGTCATCAGCCCGGCCTCGCCGTGGTGCTCGTGGGCGAGGACCCCGCCAGCCAGGTCTATGTGCGCAACAAGGTCAAGGCTTGCGAAGACAACGGTTTCCACTCGTCGCTGGACCGCTATCCGGCCGATCTGTCCGAGGCCGACCTGCTGGCCCGCATTGACGCCCTGAACAACGACCCCAAGATCCACGGCATCCTGGTGCAGCTGCCGCTGCCGAAGCACATCGACAGCCACAAGGTGCTCGAAGCCATCGCCCCGGAAAAGGACGTGGATGGCTTCCACGTGGCCAACGCCGGCGCGCTGATGACCGGCGCCCCGCTGTTCCGCCCGTGCACGCCCTATGGGTGCATGAAGATGCTGGAATCGATCCAGTACCCGCTGCGCGGCGCGCGTGCCGTGGTGGTGGGCGCCTCGAACATCGTCGGCAAGCCAATGGCCATGCTGCTGCTCCAGGCCGGCGCAACCGTGACAATCTGCAACAGCAAGACGCGTGACCTGGCCGCCCATACGCGCGAGGCCGACGTGATCGTGGCTGCCGTAGGCCGCCGCAACATCATTACCGCCGATATGGTCAAGCCGGGCGCCGTGGTCATCGACGTCGGCATGAACCGTGACGATGCCGGCAAGCTGTGCGGCGACGTGGACTTCGCCGGCGTGCGCGAGGTGGCCGGCCACATCACACCGGTGCCGGGCGGCGTAGGGCCGATGACGATCACGATGCTGCTGATCAACACCCTCGAAGCCGCCGAGCGCGAAGCCGGCCTGTAGTCCGCCGGCCGCCGGGGCCTAATCGGCCCCCAATCGGCCCGATAGGAAAGTCGAACTGGAAATTTCCGCGCAGACGCCTCATCTTGCACGTGTGAACGTATAGAGACCGAGGCTCGCCAACCGAGAACCGCCATGACCGTGAACAACGACCGCGCTACCAATCCCCTGCTCGACTTTACCGACCTGCCCCGCTTTGCCGAGATTCGCCCCGAGCACATCAGCCCGGCGCTGGACGTGCTGCTGGCCGACGCACGGGCCGGCGTGGCCCGCGCCGAAGACCCGGCCACCCCGGCCACCTGGACCAGCGCAGTGGAAGCCCTCGAGGCCGCCACCGAGCCGCTCGGCCGCGCCTGGGGCGTGGTGGGCCACCTGAGCGCCGTGGCGGACACGCCCGAGCTGCGCAAGGTCCACACCGACAACCTGCCGCGCATGACCGAGTTCTGGTCGTCGCTGGGCCAGAACCTCGCACTGTTCGAAAAGTACAAGGCCGTGGCCACCGGCCCCGAGTTCGCGGGCCTGACGCCGGCGCGCAAGCAGCTGCTCGAAAACGAACTGCGCGGCTTCCGCCTCGGCGGCGCCGAGCTGCCCGAGGACCGCAAGCCCCGCTTCGCCGAGATCCAGGAGCAGCAGGCCCAGCTTTCCAAGGCCTTCTCGGACCACGTGCTCGACGCCACCAACGCCTACGCCCTCTATATAGAAGACGAGTCGCGCCTGGCCGGCATTCCCGCCGATGCGAAGGAAGCCGCCGCGATCGCCGCGCAGAAGGATGAAAAGGCCGGCTGGAAGTTCACCCTGCACTTCCCGTCCTACTACCCGGTGCTGCAATACGCCGATGACCGCGCGCTGCGCCAGACCATGTACGAAGCGAGCGTGACGCGCGCCTCCGAACTGGGTGCGCAGTACGGCAGCGGCCAGGCCGACTGGGACAACACCGCCAACATGCGCGAGCAGCTGACGCTGCGCCGCGAGGAAGCGCAGATGCTTGGCTACAACAACTACGGCGAGGTCTCGCTCGTGCCGAAGATGGCCGAGTCGCCGGCCGATGTGCTCAAGTTCCTCGACGAACTGGCCGTCAAGGCACGCCCCTACGCCGAGCGCGACTGGGCCGAGCTGCGCCAGTTCTCCGCAGCCGAGCTGGGGCTGGCCGAGCTGAAGCCGTGGGACGTGGCCTACGCCTCCGAGAAGCTGCGCCAGCAGCGCTATTCGTTCTCGGACGACGAAGTGAAGCAGTATTTCCAGGAGCCGAAGGTGCTCGAAGGGCTGTTCGGCGTGGTCGAGAAGCTGTTCTCGGTCAGCATCCGCCCCGACGAGGCCCAGACCTGGCACAAGGACGTGCGCTTCTTCCGCGTGGTGTCGCCGCAGGGCGCGCTGCTCGCCCAGTTCTACATCGACCTCTACGCACGCGAAGGCAAGCGTGGCGGCGCCTGGATGGACGACGCGCGCGGCCGCAAGGAGCGCGACAACGGCACCGTGCAAACCCCGGTGGCCTACCTGACCTGCAATTTCACGGCGCCCGTGGGCGGCAAGCCGGCGCTGTTCACGCACGACGAGGTCATCACGCTGTTCCACGAGTTCGGCCACGGCCTGCACCACATGCTGACGCAGGTGGGCGACCTCGGCGTGTCCGGCATCAACGGCGTGGAGTGGGATGCGGTGGAACTGCCGTCGCAGTTCATGGAGAACTTCTGCTGGGAATACGAGGTGCTGTCGAAGATGACCGCCCACGTTGAGACCGGCGCCCCGCTGCCGCGCGCGCTGTTCGACAAGATGCTGGCGGCCAAGAACTTCCAGAACGGCATGATGACGCTGCGCCAGATCGTCTACTCGTCGTTCGACATGCACCTGCACACCGACTATGACCCGCAGGGCCAGACCTCGGTACTGGAGCTGTCGCGCAAGATCAACGACAGCAAGCACGTGGTGCCGCAGTCGCTGCTGTCGCGCTGGCCGAACACGTTCAGCCACATCTTCGCGGGCGGCTACGCGGCCGGCTACTACAGCTACAAGTGGGCCGAGGTGCTGTCCGCCGACGTCTACGCCGCGTTCGAGGAAGCCGGGCAGCTGTCCGGCAGCGTGCTCGATTCGGCAACTGGTGAGCGGTATCGGCGCGAGATCCTGTCGGTGGGCGGCAGCCGCCCGGCGATGGAATCGTTCGTGGCCTTCCGTGGCCGCGCGCCGCAAATTGACGCGCTGCTGCGCCACGGAGGCATGGCGGCGTAATCGTCACATCTCCTTCCCGCTTCGCTGACCAGGCGCCCGGCCATGGACCTTCCTTTCCCGATTCGTCAGGAATGTCCGCCGGGCGCTTGCGTCTGCAACCGGGAGGTCTTGCTGGATGACCCCCTGGCCGACCACCGCATCCTGCGGTTGACGCAACAGGAAGAAAAGAAGCTCGTGGCACGGCTGGAGCAGGTGGCCACGCTAGAGGAACTGCGGCGCATGGAAGCCCGGATGGCCGAATTGCTGGGCATCGAGGTGACCATCACGCCGAGCACGAACGAAGTCCGCACGACGCGCGGCTTCCGCATCGAACTGGCCGACCGCCCGGGCCTGTGCCGCAAGACCCGCCAGAATATTCCCGCCGCCATCCGCCGCAGCATGGACGCCCATCCGGAAATCGCCTACGCCATCCTCGACCAGGGCGACCTGCTGGGTGGCTGAGTCCTCTCCCTCTAATAAGAACACTCCACACCGAACAACGATGAGAATCGCCAGCTGGAACGTCAATTCCCTCAAGGTGCGCCTGCCACAGGTGCTGCAATGGCTCGCCGCGCAGGACGCCGCCGGCACGCCCATCGACGCGCTCTGCCTCCAGGAACTCAAGCTGCCCGACGACAAGTACCCGCTGGCCGAACTCGAGGCGGCCGGCTTCCATAGCGTCTACACGGGCCAGAAGACCTACAACGGCGTGGCGATCGTCGCCCGCGACGGCACCATGCCGGTGGCCGCAGACGTGGTGCGCAACATCCCCGGCTACGAGGACGCCCAGCAGCGCGTGGTGGCCGCCACCTACGGCGATGTGCGCCTGATCAGCGCCTACTTCCCGAACGGCCAGGCGCTCGATTCGGACAAGTTCGTCTACAAGCTCGACTGGCTCCAGGCCATCACCCGCTGGCTGCGCGAGGAAATGACGCGCTACCCCAAGCTGGCGCTGCTCGGCGATTTCAACATCGCCCCGGAAGACCGCGACGTGCACGATCCTGCCAAGTGGGAGGGCCAGAACCTGGTCTCGCCCCAGGAACGCGACGCCTTCAAGGCGCTGATCGCGATGGGCCTCGTCGATTCGTTCCGCCTGTTCGAACAGCCGGAGAAGATGTTCTCCTGGTGGGACTACCGGATGATGGGCTTCCGCCGCAACGCGGGCCTGCGCATCGACCATATCCTGCTGTCTCCCGCGCTGGCAACGGCCTGCACGACGTGTGGCATCGACAAGGAGCCGCGCCGCTGGGAGCAGCCGTCGGACCACACACCGGTCGTGGCCACGCTGAAACTCGACTGAACGGCGCGGCTGCGGCATCATCGCCGGATGACCGCGCCCCCGCTTTCCCCACAATCCCCCCATTCCCCTAAACCGGCGGCGGATGCCGGGAACCGCCTGCTCCGACTGTTCCCGTGGCGCCGCCGCGTGACGCCGGCCACGCTGCGCGCCGATCTCATCGCCGGGCTGCTTGGCAGCGTGCTGGTGCTGCCGCAGGGCGTGGCGTTTGCCACGCTGGCCGGCCTGCCGCCGCAATACGGCATCTATACGGCTGTGGTGCCGTGCATCGTGGCGGCGCTGTTCGGGTCGAGCTGGCATGTGATGTCCGGGCCGACCAATGCCAACTCGCTGGCGCTGTTCGCCATGCTGAGTCCGGTGGCGTTCGTGGGCAGTCCCGCCTATATCGCGCTGGCGCTGGCCGTGACGATCCTCGTGGGCGTGTTGCAGCTGGCGGTGGGCGCGCTGCGGCTGGGGTCGCTGGCCAACTTCATCTCGCCATCGGTGCTGCTCGGCTTCACCTGCGGCGCAGCCACGCTGATCGGGCTCTATGCGCTCAAGGACCTGTTCGGGCTGGCGGTGCCCACCGGCACCAGCGCGTTCGGCGTGGTCCGCTTCCTGTTCGAGAATGCCGGCACGATCAACTGGAGCGCTGTCATCGTCGGCGCGGTCACGCTGGCGGTCACGCTGGTGGTGCGGCGCATCTCGCGCCGGCTGCCGTTCATGCTGATCGGCCTGGTGGGCGGCTTCGGCGTGGCGCTGGCGCTCAATCACTGGGAAGGCGCGCAGCATGTGAACGTGATCGGGCCGATTCCGTCGGCCCTGCCGCCTTTCCAGGTACCGGACATCAACTGGCGCACCGTGCCGGACCTGCTCGGCATTGCCGCCGCGCTGACCATCGTCGCGCTCGGGCAGTCGATCTCGATCGCCAAGGCCGTGGCGGCACGCTCGGGCCAGCATGTGGATGCCAACCGCGAGTTCATCGGCCAGGGGCTGTCCAATATCGCGGGCGGGCTGTTCTCGGGCTATATCTCATGCGGCTCGCTGAACCGCTCGATGCCGAACTTCGAGGCCGGCGCGCAGACGCCGCTGGCCAGCGTGTTCTCGGCGGTGCTGCTGGTGGTACTGGTCATGGTCAGCGCCCCGCTACTGGCGCAGATTCCGTTGGCGGCCATCGCGGCGATGCTGCTGCTCGTGGCCTGGGGCCTGCTCGACCTGGCACGGCTGCGGCGCATCGCCAGCCTCTCGCGCACGGAATTCGCCATCGCGGTGGGCACCTTCGCCGCCACGCTGGTGATCCGGCTGGAGATGGCTGTGCTGCTCGGCACCATCCTGTCGCTGGTGGCTTACCTGTATCGCACCTCGCGCCCCGCCGTGCGCAGCCTCGTGCCCGACGCCGACGACCCCGGCCGCCGCTTCACCCCGCTCGACGAACTCCGCCGCCCGCAGCCCGAATGCCCGCAGTTGAAGCTGCTGCGCATGGAGGGCGCGATCTACTTCGGCGCGGTGCAGTACGTGACGGACCGGCTGCATTGGCTGCGCACGGTCAGTCCCGGCCAGACGCGCCTGCTGGCAATGACCAAGAGCATGAACTTCATCGACCTGGCGGGCGCCGAGATGTGGGAGACGGAACTCGCCGAGCGGCGCGCGGCCGGCGGCGACCTCTACTTCCATCGCCCGCGCACGCAGGTGCTGGAGACCTGGGAGCAGACCGGCTTCACCGACCAGCTCGGGCGCGACCATATCTTCCAGACCAAGCGGCAGGCGCTGCACACGATCGTCCGGCAGCTGTCGCCGGAAATCTGCGCGCAATGCCGCGTGCGCATCTTCGAGGAATGCGCACAGCAGCCCGGTGGCGCGGAAGCGCCCGCCCCGGTACCAGCGGATGCCGAAGCGGCTGGCGCACCGGAGACCGGTATGCATGAAACCGCCAAGAGCGAGGCCCTGAACCGGTAGAAAAACCGCGGAAAACTAAGGGATCTAAGCCAGAATGTGCGCCGGCCGGCCGGTAGGGAAACCGTGCCGAAACCGGCGGCGGAGGGTTGCTGCCGTCGCCTTACACGGACGCCGTTGCCGGCGCCATCAGACTGGCGCCACGTGGGCGCGCTTCACCACGACCGGCTGGGGCACGCCCTGCTCGATCAGTACCACGGCGGCGCGCTCGATAGTCTCGCGACCCGCACGGAACGCCTCTTCCAGCGACAGCACCTGGTCGGCACTGAAGCCTTCCCACAGCGCCTCGCGTGTCACCACGCATGTCACTTGCTCACCATCGACAATCGCGTGGAACAGCAGGCCCTCATTATTGATGTCGTAGCGATCTTGCTCTTGGAATTTGATTTCCATCATCACAGCCCTCCATATGCAAGTGGAGAAGCATCCTAACATGGCTCGACGCCTATCGTCTGCGATCCCCTGCACTGTGCCATGTGAATGCGATTCGTCTCACTGACCAGCGCGACGGGATGCAAGTTCCGTCGGCATGGCGCCGAGCGCGACAGGGTCGCACGGCGACATGACAATGCCGTGAGCGCCACTGGCACGGGGCGATGCATGGAATATTTGACAACGCCGAAAACGGTGATAAAATCTCGGTCTTCGTTGGGGCGTTAGCTCAGTTGGTAGAGCAGCGGACTCTTAATCCGTAGGTCGAGTGTTCGAGTCACTCACGCCCCACCAGCGAATTCAAAAAGCCCGGAATCAGCAATGATTCCGGGCTTTTCTTATTCCTGGCGTGCCTGCATCAATCCGCTCCAGCCGCCCGTTCGAACAGCCTGCGCGCCAGCCGGCGGTGATCGCCAAGCACCACGGGCAGGTCGGCCGTCAGCAGTTCGCCGTCGCGTACCACCACGCGGCCATTGATGATGCTCGTGGCCACGTTGCCCGGCGTGCAGAAGACCAGCGCCGCCACCGGATCATGCCCAGCGCCCGCGTAGCCCACGCCCGACATGTCGAAGGCGACGATATCGGCCGACATGCCCGGCGCCAGCACGCCGATGTCGTCACGGTTCAGCACCCGCGCGCCGCCGAGCGTGGCAATCTCCAGCGCCTCGCGCGCACTCATCGCCGCCGGGCCGAAGCCCACGCGCTGGAGCAGCATGGCCTGGCGCGCCTCGCCCAGCATATGGGCGCCATCGTTCGATGCACTGCCGTCCACGCCCAGCCCAACCGGCACACCGACATCCCGCATCCGCCGGATCGGCGCGATACCGGACGCCAGCCGCATATTCGAGCACGGGCAATGGGCCACGCCCGTGCCGGTGCGCGCGAACAGCGCCACGCCCTCGTCGTCCAGCTTCACGCAGTGCGCGTGCCAGACATCGTGCCCGACCCAGCCCAGCTCCTCGGCGTACTGCGCCGGCGTGAGGCCGAACTTCTCGCGCGAATAGGCGATGTCGTTGTCGTTCTCGGCCAGGTGGGTGTGCAGGGAGACGCCGTAGTGGCGCGCCATGACCGCCGACTCGCGCATCAGGTCGCGCGAGACCGAAAACGGCGAGCACGGCGCCAGCACCATGCGCAGCATGGCGTGGCGGGAATCGTCGTGGTACTGCTCCACCAGCCGCTGGCTGTCGCGCAGGATGGCGGCCTCCGACTCCACCACCACGTCCGGCGGCAGGCCGCCCTGGCTGCGCCCGACGCTCATCGAGCCGCGCGCCGCGTGGAAGCGCATGCCCATCTGCTGCGCCGCCTCGATCGAATCATCCAGCCGCGCGCCGTTCGGATACAAGTAGAGGTGATCGCTCGTCGTGGTGCAGCCGGACAGCATCAGCTCGGCCATCGCCGTCTGTGTGGACACCCGGATCATCTCGGGCGTCAGGTGCGACCACAGCATGTAGAGGTTGGTCAGCCACGAGAACAGCTCGGCATCCTGCGCGGCCGGCACGGCGCGCGTCAGGCTCTGGTACATGTGATGGTGCGTATTCACCAGCCCCGGCATGACCACGTGGCCACGCATGTCGATGACCTCGGCACGGCCTTCGTCGGCCATGCGCCGCCAGGCTTCCGGCAGCTCGGCGGTGGGGCCGACCCATTCGATGGCGGCACCGTTGGCGACCAGCGCGCCGTCCGCGATTTCGCGGCGCTGCGCGTCCATGGTCACAAGGACATCGGCATGCTGGAGGATCAGGGTCATGGCGAAGGTGTATCGAAGTTGCGGACACCCCGGAGTCTACTGGCGCCATCCATCGCGCCAAAGCGTCAAATTTCGACGTAGCTGTCCACAATTTGTGGACACCACGCCGCAATCACCGGGCCAGTCAGCGGAACAGCCCGTCCAGCGCCGTGCCGATGGCCTGCGCCATCAACTCGCCCGCCGCGCTCATCGGCCCGCGCGCCCGCGCCACCAGCCGCAGGGTCTGGCGCTGCAGGCCGCCGTCGCGCAGCGGCACGAAGACCAGCGTGCCGCGCGCGCGGTCTTCCATCACATCGAGCGGATTGAGCAGCGCCACGCCGGCGCCGGCCGCCGCCAGGCGCTGGATCAGCACCACGGAGGTCGATTCCACCGCGGGCGCAACATCGATGGATTGGCGGGCAAAGGCGTCGTCCACGAGGGCGCGGATCGAAAGCGTCGGCGCGGGAAGGATCAGTGGGTAGCCGGCCACCTCGGCGAGCAGCGCCGACGGCTGCGCGGCCAGCGGATGCCCCGGCGCAACCACCGCGCCAATCGACCAGTCCCGGCTTGCGGCCACGCGGAAGGCAGCCACCTCGGGCAGGTCGTAGCCGAGCCCGAGGTCCGCATCGCCCTGCTCCACCGCGGCGACAATGCCGTCCACCGGCAGGTCAGCCACGCGTATGGCTATGCCCGGATGCTGCTGGCGGAAGTCGTGGACGAGCGAGGGCATCAGCGCGCCAGCCAGCCCGGAGGTGGTGGCCACGGCAACCATGCCGCGCCGCGCACCCTTGATCTCGGCAATGCGCGCCTGGAGGGCATCGTGCTCCCGTAGCGTCTGGCGCACATGGGCGAGCACCATCTCGCCCAGCGGGGTCAGGTGCAGCCGTTTGTGGATGCGCTCGAACAGCGGTGCGCCCAACTCGGCCTCCAGATCGAGGATCTGGCGATTGATGGCCGTCGGCGCCACGTGCAGATGCTCGGCCGCACGGCGGATGGAGCCACGCCGGACCACCTCGTCGAAATACCGCAGAACGCGCGCGTGCATGGAGATGCCCGGAAGCCGAAGTGCACGCATTGTAATCCGCTGGCATTGCGGTGCAAAAAAATGCGCCGAGGGGCTTGCGTCGTATTCGGTACCTTGCTACAATCTTTTTCTTCGTTGGGGCGTTAGCTCAGTTGGTAGAGCAGCGGACTCTTAATCCGTAGGTCGAGTGTTCGAGTCACTCACGCCCCACCAGCGAATTCAGAAAAGCCCGGAATCCACAAGGTTCCGGGCTTTTTACTTTGCAGCACCCGGATCGCTTTGCCTCAGCGGCATTGCGCCGCACTTTCCCGCCCGCCCACCGGGTTCTCACCGATTTCCCTACAGAACCCTTTCAGGGTTGAATGCCTGTCGACGCACATCACGGAACGAAGTTCCGTATTGCGGAACCAAGACAATATCGGAGGCATCTCTTGAAAGCAGTTCTGAAAGCGGGCGCGGCCGTCGCCCTGGCCATGCTGGGCCTGGCGCAAGCGGGCATCGCCCACGCGCAGGCGTATCCCAACAAGCCGATTCGCCTGATCGTACCGTTCGCGGCGGGCGGCACCACCGACATCGTCGGACGCGCCGTGTCCGACGCGCTGGGCCGCGAGCTGGGCCAGCCCGTGGTGGTGGAGAACCGTGGCGGTGGCGGCGGCGCGATCGGTGCCGACGCGCTGGCCAAGTCCGCGCCGGACGGCTACACGCTCGGCATCGCCACCGTGAGCACGATGGCGACCAACCCGGCCACCAACGCCAAGAATCCGTACGATCCGATCAAGGACTTCGCGCCGATCACCAACCTGGTGAACGTGCCGAACGTGCTGACGGTGAACCCCAAGGTGCCGGCGAAGAATCTCAAGGAATTCGTCGCGCTGCTGAAGGCGAACCCGGGCAAGTACAGCTACGCCTCGGCCGGCAAGGGCAGCATTTCGCACCTGGATGGCGAGTTGTTCAAGTACCTCACCAAGGCCGACATGGTCCACATTCCGTACCGTGGATCGGGCCCCGCCCTGAACGACACGCTGGCCGGCCAGGTCAACGCCCAGTTCGACAACCTGCCGTCGTCCATGCCGTTCATCCAGTCCGGCCGCCTGCGCGCGCTGGCCGTGGCCGCGCCCAAGCGCGTGGAGGGCCTGCCCGACGTGCCGACCTTCGCCGAAGAAGGCATGAAGGACATGAACAACATGGCCTGGTACGGGCTGGTGGCACCGGCCGGCACGCCGCCGGCCATCGTCGCCAAGATCCACGATGCAGCGATTAAGGCACTTCAGGATCCCGCCGTGAAGAAGCGCCTGCATGACAGCGGCGCCTACCCGGACGGCAACACCTCGCAACAGTACGCCGCCCAGATCAAGCGCGAACTGGACCTCCGCAAGAAGATCGCGGTAGACCAGAACATCACGCTGGAGTAATACCTGCCTGTTCTGCCGCCACCGTGGTGTGGCGGCAGCATCGCCCGAGCGCAGTTTCTACAAAATTGCTGGCTGCTGCACGCGCACCCCGGTACAGTAGTAACAAAGCTATTTTTCTCATCTGCCGTATCTGCACGGAATCTGACGAAATCGGATGAATTCCCGGATATGGCGCATTACCTGCGAGGATTGAAGATGCTGAAGAAGACCGTACCGACCCTGATCATTGCTGCGCTGGCTGGCCTGGGCACCATGCAACTGGCGCACGCGCAGAAGAACTACACGGACGGTGGCGACATCCACAGCGGCAGCCATACCAAGAAGGCCAGCCCGCACGCCAACGCGGCCAAGTCCGGCAAGTTCGACCCGTACACTGACGGCGCGAAGAAGTCCACCCAGACCGATCTCGCTCCGAAGAAGGCCGATCCGTACACCGACGGCGCCAAGGTCGGCAAGGCTGACCCCTACACCGATGGCGCGAAGTCTGGCAAGCCCGACGTCTTTACCGACGGCGCCAAGAAGCAGTAAGCGACCCAGGTCGCCGTTTGACGAAAACAGCCCGCGCATGTCGCGGGCTGTTTTGTTTTTGGCCCCACTTTTCCCCCGCCACGGGCTGCGCACGGCACCTCGTGCAAAAGGCTGATTAGGACTTACCCGATCTGTCACACCAATGTATAGACATTACTGGTAGTGTCTCGCCTACCGGATGACCCGCCCATGAACAGAGGCAGGCACCGGTGCCGCCCGGGCCGGCCAATGCACCGGCCCATGCACCGACGATGCAAGCAGGCGGCAAACCCAGTTTGGGAGACCTGAGCCAATGCAGCCGAAAGCACTCGAAATCAATGAGCCGATCGTGCTCGCGCTTGTCGACGCCGTTACCGCGTGGCAAGCCGCCCTCGAACAGACCTTGTCTGTCTCGGGGCTGACCTATCCGAAATGGCTGTTGCTGCGCGCCATCCACACCGGCACCTTCCGCCGCGGATTGCCGTTGTCGGCCGCCGTATTCATGGACGTGGCCCAGACCGAACGGTTGCTTGCCGAATTGCGCGAGGAAAGCTGGCTGGCGTTCGAGGCCAATGGCGCCCCGCGCATCGCAGCCAGCGCCGCCGCGCGGCTGGACCGTGCCGGCCAGGGCGTGAAGGCCCTGCACTCGGTCTCGGTGGGCCAGTTCAATGCCGAGGAGCGCGTGGCGCTGACCGGTTTGCTGCATCGCATGACCGGTACGCTGCAGGACCATGCCGAGCGGCATCGCCGCAATGCAGCGTGGGAGCGCTCCGAAAGCTCCGTGGTCGTGCCGCCCGAGGTGAGCCGCGCGGCGCGACGCGCCGTGGCCGCTTGAATCGCCTGAGCCCCAACTGATCCCCCGGGCGCCTCGCCCGCCTCACCTGCCCGCTGACGTGGTTTTGTCACCCGGGCAGGTCAAAACTTTCCTACAGTATGAGCATGCACCGGCACACGCCGAGGAGATGCCATGCCTCCGGAAAACGAAGAAAAAGTCGCGCAGTTGCTGGATGACCTCGTCGCGCTCGCGCGCGAGCGGCTCCCCGCCGCCACGTTCGAGGTGCTGGAGCCCCTGCTGCGCCACTACTACGACCTGGCCGATGCCGAGGACCTGCTCGCGCGCAACGTGGCGGACCTCTACGGCGCGATCATGGCCCACTGGCAGACCGCCCAGAAGTTCGTGCCCGGCACCGCGCGCGTACGGGTCTACAACCCGAAGCTCGAGGAACACGGCTGGCACTCGGACCATACGATCATCGAGATCGTCAATGACGACATGCCGTTCCTCGTCGATTCGATCACGATGGAGATCAACCGGCTCGGCCTGACGCTCCACTCCACCATCCACCCGGTCTTCAATATCTGCCGCGATGCCAAGGGGACGATCCTGCGGGTGGGCCTGGGCGGGCGGAACGACGCCGACCCGGCCGGCAACACCACCTGCAGGCTCGAATCGTTCATGCATTTCGAGGTGGATCGCACCGGCGAAGGTGCCCGGCTGGAGACGCTGCGCACCGGCATCGCCCGCATCCTCGGCGATGTGCGCGCCGCCGTGGAAGACTGGCCGCGCATGCAGCAGGTGGCCCAGGACACTGTCGCCAGTATGGGCCGCGCGCCGGACGCCGCGAGCCCGGAATCTGTGGAGGCGCGCGCCTTCCTCGAATGGATGCTGGACGATCATTTCACCTTCCTCGGCCAGCGCGACTACGAGCTGGTGCCGCGCGACGGCCACTACTTCCTGCGCGGCGTGCCGGGCTCGGGCGCGGGCATCCTGCGCGAGGCGCTGCGCGAGCCGGGCGAGGACGACCTTACCCCGCTGCCCGCCGCCGCCGCGAGCGTCATCGAAGGGGCCTCGCCGATCTTCCTGACCAAGGCCAACTCGCGCGCGACTGTGCATCGGCCCGGCTACCTCGACTATGTGGGCGTGAAGCTGCTCGACGCCAACGGCAAGCTGTTCGGCGAACGGCGCTTCGTGGGGCTGTATACGTCCTCGGCCTATATGGTCAGCACCAGCGAGATCCCACTGGCGCGGCGCAAGTGCGCCAATATCCTGGCGCGTGCCGGCTTCCTGACCAAGGGCCACCTGTACAAGTCGCTGGTCACCATCCTCGAGCAGTATCCGCGCGACGACCTGTTCCAGGCCGACGAGGACGAGTTGTTCGAGATCGCCATCGGCATCCTGCGGCTGCAGGAGCACCAGCGCATCCGGCTGTTCGTGCGGCGCGACCGCTTCGACCGCTTTATCTCGTGCCTGGTCTTCGTGCCGCGCGACAAGTACAACACCGACCTGCGCCAGCGCATCCAGAAGCTGCTGATGGAGGCGTTCCATGGCACCGGCTGCGAGTTCACGCCGCTGCTGTCGGAATCCCCGCTGGCGCGCATCCAGCTGACCGTGCGCGGCGAGCCGGGCGCCATGCCCGAGGTGGACACCCGCGAGCTGGAAGAACGCATCGTGCAGGCCACGCGCCGCTGGCAGGACGACCTGGCCACCGCGCTCCACGTCAGCCGGGGCGAGGAACAAGGCATCGTGCTGCTGCGCCGCTACTGCGACGCCTTCCCCGCCGGCTACCGCGAGGACTACGCCGCCCGCACCGCCGTGCGCGACATCGAGCTGATGGAGTACGCGCGCCAGCACCCGAGCGGCCTCGCCATGAACCTGTACCGGCCCATCGAGGCCGCGCCAGGCGCGTTCCGCTTCAAGGTCTTCCGCGCCGGCGAGCCCATCGCGCTGTCCCTGAGCCTGCCGATGCTCGAACACCTGGGTGTGCGCGTGGACGAGGAGCGCCCCTACCTGATCGAACCCGATGCCGGTGCGCCGGTGTGGATCCACGACTTCGGCCTGGAGATTGCCGCCGACGCCGATGGCCGGCCCCTGGACGTGGAGATCGAGCGCGTGAAGCCCCTGTTCGAGGACGCCTTCGCGCGGGCCTGGAACGGCGAGATCGAGAACGACGATTTCAACCGCCTCGTGCTGCGCGCCGGGCTGGCCGCGCGCGACGTGACCATCCTGCGCGCTTACGCCAAGTACCTGCGGCAGGTGGGCTCCACCTTCAGCAATGCCTATATCGAGCGCGCGCTGACCAGCAATCCGAATATCGCCGCGCTGCTGGTGGCGCTGTTCGTGGCGCGCTTCGACCCCGCCGTCGCCACGCCGGGTGACGAAACGCGCACCCAACGCCTGCTGGCCGAGATCGAAGCCGCGCTCGACAAGGTGCCCAATCTCGACGAGGACCGCATCCTGCGCCTGTTCCTGAACGTGATTGCGGCCACGGTACGGACCAACTACTTCCATCGCGACGCGGATGGCCAGCCGCGCCCCTACGTCTCGTTCAAGTTCAATCCGGCGCTGGTGCAGGGCCTGCCCGAGCCACGGCCGATGTTCGAGATCTGGGTCTACTCGCCGCGCGTGGAGGGCGTGCACCTGCGCGGCGGCCGCGTGGCCCGGGGCGGGCTGCGCTGGTCTGACCGGCGCGAGGACTTCCGCACCGAGGTGCTGGGCCTGATGAAGGCGCAGATGGTGAAGAACGTGGTGATCGTGCCGGTGGGCTCGAAAGGCGGCTTCGTGGTCAAACGCCCACCGCCCGCCACCGACCGCGACGCCTATCTGGCCGAAGGCGTGGCCTGCTACCAGACCTTCCTGCGCGGGCTGCTCGACCTGACTGACAACCTCGTCTCCGGCGAGATCGTGCCACCGCCCGAGGTGGTGCGCCACGACGAATCGGACCCCTACCTCGTGGTGGCCGCGGACAAAGGCACCGCCACGTTCTCGGACTACGCCAACGCCATCTCGGGCGAGTATCGGTTCTGGCTGGACGACGCCTTCGCATCGGGCGGCTCGGTCGGCTACGACCACAAGAAGATGGCGATCACCGCGCGCGGCGCGTGGGAGAGCGTGAAGCGCCATTTCCGCGAGATGGGCGTCAATATCCAGACCACGCCGTTCACGGTGGTCGGCATTGGCGACATGTCCGGTGACGTGTTCGGCAACGGCATGCTGCTTTCTCCGCACATCAAGCTGCTGGCCGCGTTCGACCATCGGCACATCTTCCTCGACCCCGACCCCGACTGCGCCAGGAGCCTGGCCGAGCGCGCGCGCCTGTTCGCCCTGCCCCGCTCAAGCTGGGCCGACTACGACACCGCGCTGATCTCGGCCGGCGGCGGCATCTATCCGCGCACCGCCAAGACCATCGCACTCACGCCGCAGGTGCAGGCGGCGCTGGGCATCACGGCCAGCACGCTGTCGCCGGCGGACCTGATCCACGCGCTGCTGATGGCGCCCGTGGACCTGCTCTACAACGGCGGCATCGGTACCTACGTCAAGGCCACGTCCGAGACCCATCAGCAGGCCGGCGACCGCACCAACGACGCGGTGCGCGTGAATGGCGCCGAACTGCGCTGCAAGGTGGTGGGGGAAGGCGGCAACCTCGGCTTCACCCAGCTTGGGCGCATTGAGTTCGCGCGCAACGGGGGCCGGATCAATACCGATGCCATCGACAATTCGGCCGGCGTCGATTGCTCCGATCACGAGGTCAATATCAAGATTCTGCTAGGCATCGTGATGGCCGACGGCGAGATGACCGTCAAGCAGCGCAACACGCTGCTGGCCGAGATGACCGACGAGGTGGGCCTGCTGGTGCTGCAGGACAACTACTACCAGACCCAGGCGCTCTCCGTAGCAGGCCGTCAGGCAACGGAATTGCTAGACGCCGAGGCGCGGCTGATCCGCTGGCTGGAGCGCGCGGGCCGGCTCAACCGTCCGCTCGAATTCCTGCCGCCCGAGGACGAGATCGCCGAGCGCAAGGCACTCGGCGCTGGGCTGACCTCGCCCGAACGCGCGGTGCTGCTGGCCTATAGCAAGATGTGGCTGTACGACGAGCTGCTGGTCTCAGACCTGCCCGAGGACGCCCTCGTCGCGACGCTGCTGGCCGACTACTTCCCCGAGCCGCTGCGCGTGCGCCATGCCGAGCCAATGCAGCGCCATCCGCTGCGGCGCGAAATCCTGGCCACGCACCTGACCAACATCCTCGTGAACCGCGTGGGGCCGACCTTCGTCCATCACCTGATGGAAGAGACCGACGGGCGTCCGGCCGACATCGTGCGCGCCTGCCTGCTGGCGCGCGACGTGTTCGGGCTGTCCGGGCTCTGGGCACGCATCGACGCCTTCGACAACCGTGTGGATGACGCCATCCAGGCACAGATGTTCGGCGCGCTGGCGCGGCTGCTCGAGCGCGCCACGCTCTGGTTCGTGCGCTACCTGCGTGGCGGCGGCACGGTGGAGCCGGGCGCGACGCGTTTCGTCGAAGCCGCGCGCTGGCTCACGCCGCAGCTGCCCAAGCTGCTGCCGCCCGAGGGCGCCGAGGCCATGGCCGAGCGGGCCATGACGCTGATCGAAGCCGGTGTGGATGACGACCTCGCCCTGCGTGTGGCGGCCAGCGATGCCGCCGCGGCCGCGCTCGACGTGGCCGAGGTGGCGGCCGCCTGCCAGCGCAGCCTGGATACCGTGGCGGCGGTCTACTTCGCCCTCGATTCGGAACTCAATTTCGGCTGGCTGCGCGAACGCGCGTTTTCGCTGCCGGCAGACACGCACTGGGACCTGCTCGCCCGCACGACCACGCTGGAAGACCTGGGCCGGCTCAAGCGCGCCCTGACCACCAGCGTGCTGGGCCAGTCGCGCGAGGTGGACGACGCACCGACGCTGATCGAGGACTGGCGCAAGAGCCGCCAGGTAGCGCTGGACCGCTTCGCGCAGATGCTGACCGACCAGCGCGCGTCAGGCGCCACGGGGGCCTCGGCGTTGTCGATGCTGTCCGTTGCGGTGAAGGAAATCGGCTTGCTGGAGCGCGCCTGAGGGGGCGGGCCGCGCTATGCGGGGCGGCTGGCGGCTGACGCAGCTGAAGGTCAGCGCTCGTCGGCGTCGATGACATCGTCATCGTCGTCCATGTCGCGCAGTGCGGGCAGGTCGTCGTCATCGGCGCCGTCAAGGTCGTCGCTGCCGTCGCCACGCGCACGGAATTCCAGGCCCAGGCGGAGGAAGAGGTCGAACGCATCGGCCAGCAGGTGCTTCTGACGTGGCAGCAGGCTTGCGTACGGCATGTCGTAGATCGACTGGTGCGTGCCGCGCGCACCCTTCAGGCCGCGGTCGCGCGCGATGTCGGACAGCAATGCGGCGAAGCCGGACAGGTCCTGCGCGGCCAGCGCGGCATTGAGCACGCGGGCAATCACTTGTGGGGATGCACCTGACCATCCAATGAGTTCGGCATTGGAGGCGGCGTCGTGGGATAAGTCGCTAATGTCCATCTCCGTCTTAACGGTCCCACAGTCGCCGGCTTGAGGCGTCTTGCTTTTCGCCATGCGCGTCGACCCCTTTGCGTCGATCAGCTCCGTCGGGCCTTCGGCGGCGCGGCGTCCGCGCCGGAGGCTTCGCGCCGGAGTTGCTTGTAGTCGATGCTCCCGTCCGCACGGTGCGAGGCCATCAGGCGGTTGCGCGCGCCGCAGAGCGGGCAGCGGAAGATGGGGCCCTGCCCCTCGTTCTTGATCACCACCTCGGTGGGCATCCATCGCGCACCACAGGGTTGGTTCTGACATACAAACATCACGGACTCCAAAAGACGCTGCAAATCGTAACACGTGTGTCTGTCGCGTCACACCTTGCAGGGCCGCCATTTGGCCCCTACCTTGGCGGGATAGCGGGCGCCACGGGCGGCGTTATGTTGAGAATAGGTTGGGATCGATCGGGCCACGTGGCGGGCCGTGACTTACCCGATCTGCTGCATCAGCCGTTGTTCTGGATCCAGTGCCGCGCCCACGCGCCAGCCGCCATGCGTGCCTCGGCAGCAGTCGGATACGTGGCCGGCGGGCCGCCCGCCTCCTGCACCACCGCGCCGGCTTCCCAGATATCGCACCATGCCTTGTACCGGGCCGGGGCGAGCGCCTGCCAGAACAGGTGCACCACGAAGCCGCGGTATTCGAACATGTCAGCGCCGCTCTCCGGCGCTGCGGACGGTGCCCGGGCGGCAACCTCGACGGGCGAGGCGGCCGGAGATACTTCCGGAGATACTTCCGGCGACAAATCTGCCGGCACATCGACCCGGGCGCGCGCCATGGCGCGCATTGCGCACAGGCTCGCGGCCATCGCGCCGACCAGCACGCCAGCGCCAAACCAGCAGGCCCTGATTTCACGTTGCCCCATCGCGCCCTCCCGCAGCGATGCTCTCCTTTGGCGAGACGCGCAGGAGGAGCGGGGGTTCCCTGATTTCAGGTTATACCAAAGCGACCTGCACGGTGCATTCAAACGCTGCGGCGGCAGACCATAATGAAAAACGCCGCGCCGAGAAAATCGGGCGGCGTTGTTTCGTCGAGGATTGCGCGCGGAGCGCGCCGTTCATTCGAGGAGCTTCACCACCGTGGTCAGCAGCCAGCCCACCGCCATGCAGGCACCGACCCAGCCGGTACCAATCAGGAAAATATCACGCCAACTCATGACTCACCCTGCGTTTCAAATCATCGTCCAAGGCTAGGCGACGATGCTGCGAGAGGGAACGCAGGAAATGTAAAGAAGTTTTGCGGCGCATCAAGCGCCGGGCGACCAGACCCGCGTATTGCAGAAAAAACCCGCCAAAGAAAAACCCGCTTGGCTTTGACACCAAGCGGGTTCCTTGTCTGGTCGGGGCGAGAGGATTTGAACCTCCGACCACCTGCACCCCATGCAGGTACGCTACCAGGCTGCGCTACGCCCCGAAGCAAAAGATTATATCAGCAACAATTCATCGGTGGCTAGTCATTGGCACGGCGCATTGCAAAATTATCCATGCCGCGCGATCTCCTTCAATTGCGCCAGCAGGTTTTGCACTGCCACCAGCTCGCCACGCAAGCTATTGAGATCGACCGACAGCACCGGCGCCGTGGCAACCGGCGCCATCGGCTCGGCCTCGCTCTCCTCCAGCGCCGCGCCGAGGCCATGATGGCGACCATCGTCGAGGCGGTTGCGCGCCCCGTTGATGGTGAATCCCTGCTCGTACAGCAACTCGCGAATACGCCGGATCAGCAGCACTTCGTGATGCTGGTAGTAACGCCGATTGCCGCGCCGCTTCACCGGCTTGAGTTGGGTGAACTCCTGCTCCCAGTACCGCAGCACGTGCGGCTTGACGGCGCAAAGCTCGCTCACTTCGCCAATCGTGAAGTAGCGTTTTGCGGGAATCGGCGGCAGCGCAACGCGCTCGCTGGATTTTTCCGACATGCGATGGGAAGTCAGGCGTCAGGCCGAAAGGCGCGACTCGGTTGGCGCGACATGCGCGCGAGCATTGCAGGATACAGACTGCAAGTGCCGTGGGCAATCCACCGTTCGAGGCAAGGGCGTGGCGTGTCGGACGGCAGCGACGAGCCGGGAGGCGCCAGCGGGGAAACCCGGGCGCGAGACCGTTAGCCCGGCACCGCCAGACCGGCGCGCTCCTCGACCAGGCCCTTGAGTTTCTGGCTGGCGTGGAACGTCACCACGCGGCGCGCAGTGATGGGGATGATTTCGCCCGTCTTGGGATTGCGGCCCGGACGCTGCGGCTTGTCGCGCAACTGGAAGTTACCGAAGCCGGACAGCTTGACGCTGTCACCGTGTTCCAAGGCTTCACGAATCACGTCGAAGAAGGCTTCGACCATATCCTTGGATTCACGCTTGTTCAGGCCAACCTGGTCGAACAGCATCTCTGCGAGTTCGGCCTTCGTGAGGGTGGGCACTTCGGTCGCGCGGGCTTCCGGCGATGCGTCGTCCAGTGAGTCGGCGTGCCGGTCGCTGACCTCGCCCAGGTCTGCAGCATTCATGGAATTCGCGTCTCGATCGTTCATTCTTGATCGCTCTTCTGAGGTCTATCTGGCGATCCGCCCGGGAGCTGTGCCCGGGCGCCCCAGGTTTCAGCGACCTATCCGCGCAGCCGGGCCGAGAAGCCTGCTGCCAGCGCATCGATCATACAGCGCACTGCGCTGTCGACCGTCTCGTCCTGGAGGGTCGCCCCAGTATCTTGCAACGTCACACGGAACGCAAGGCTTTTCTCGTCGGCCCCGATCGAGGCGGAAGCCGCCTTCGGACGGAACTCGTCGAACAGCGCCAGGCTCTGCACGTAGTGGCCAAAACCGCCCTGATCCAGCGCCGCACGCATCGCATCGAGCAGGTCCTGCACGCGCACCGACTGCTTGACCACCACGGCCAGGTCGCGCACGGCGGCCGGGAACTTCGAGATCTCTGTGTACGCCGGCAGACCGACGTCGCGCAGCGCATCCAGGTCCAGCTCGAACGCCACCGGCGCCTGGGTCAGTTCGTATTCCTGGAGCCAGCGCGGGTGCAGCTCGCCCACCACGCCAACCGGCTTGCCGTCCACGATCACGCGCGCCGCGCGGCCCGGATGCAGCGCGGGATGCGCCACCGGCTCGAAGCGCGCCGTACGCGGATGGAACAGCGACTCCACGTCGCCCTTCACGTCGAAGAAGTCCACCGGACGCGTGGCAATGCCCCACTGCTCGTCGAACGCCGGGCCGTAGGCGATGCCGGCGGCCACCATCGGCTGGTGATAACCGGCCACGGTCAGGCCGCCATCCGTCACGTTTCCGTCACGATGGAACACCCGGCCCACTTCGAACAGGCGCACGCGCGCGGCCTTGCGGTTGAGGTTGTAACGGACCTTGTCCACCAGCCCGCCGAGCAGCGTCGAACGCATCACGGCCAGCTGGCTCGCGATCGGGTTCAGCAGGCGGATCGGGTTGTCGTTGCTGGCGAAGTCGCGCTCCCATTTCTCTTCCACGAAGGCGAAGTTGATCACCTCCTGGTAGTCGCGGGCGGCCAGCGCGTGACGCACCACGTGGGTAGAGCGGCGTGCCTCGTTGGTCGGACGCATCTCGCTCTCGGCGATCGGCGGCAGCGCCGGAATCCGCTCGAAGCCATAGATACGCGCGACTTCCTCGATCAGGTCTTCCTCGATCTCGATATCGAAGCGGTAGCTCGGCGGCGTGACGGCAAACACCTCACCCTCGGCACCTTCCGAGCGCGTGAACGGCAGGTTCAGGCGCTGGAACACGTCGGCGATCTCTGCCGACGACAACTCGATGCCCAGCACGCGCTCGGCACGCGCCACGCGCAGGCTCACCGGCTTGCGCTCGGGCAGGTTCACCACCTGATCGTCCACCGGGCCGGCCTGGCCGCCGCAGATGTCGAGGATCAGCGCGGTAATGCGCTCGATGTGCTCCACCGTCGTGGCGTAGTCCACGCCGCGCTCGAAGCGGTGCGCGGCATCGGTCGAGAAGTTGTAACGACGCGCACGGCCCTGGATAGCGTTCGGCCACCAGAATGCGGCTTCCAGATAGATATTGGTCGTGTCCAGCGACACAGCGGTGCTGTCACCGCCCATGATGCCGGCCAGGCTCTCGATCTCCTTGTCGTCGGCGATCACGCCTACCTGCTCGTCCACGTCGACCGTGTTGCCGTTCAGCAGCTTGAGCTGCTCGCCCTTGCGGCCCCAGCGTACATCCAGGCCGCCGTGGATCTTGTCGAGGTCGAACACGTGGCTCGGACGGCCCAGCTCCAGCATCACATAGTTGGAGATGTCCACCAGTGCCGAGATACTGCGCTGGCCCGAGCGCTCCAGGCGCTGCACCATCCATGCCGGCGTGGCGGCACGCGCGCTCACGCCACGGATTACGCGGCCCGAGAAACGGCCGCAGAGGTCCGGCGCCGAGATCTTTACCGGCAGTTTGTCGGCGAGCGTGACGGCCACCGGCTTCATTTCCGGCAGCGTCAGCGTCGCGCCGGTCAGCGCGGAGACTTCGCGCGCCACACCGTGGATCGACAGGCAGTCCGCCTTGTTCGGCGTCAGCTTGATCGTGAAAATCTGATCATCCAGATTCAGATACTGACGAATGTCCTGGCCGACCGGGGCGTCGTCCGGCAGGACCATCAGGCCGCCGTGATCCTCGGACAGCTTCAGTTCGCGCGCCGAGCACAGCATGCCGTAGCTTTCCACGCCACGCAGCTTGCCAATCTTGATCTCGAACGGCGCACCGCCCGCTTCCGCCGGCGGCAGCACGGCGCCAACCATGGCGCACGGCACCAGGATGCCAGGCTTGACATTGGGCGCGCCGCAGACGATCTGGAGCGTCTCGCCGGTGCCGGCATCCACCTGGCAGACGTTGAGGCGATCGGCGTTGGGGTGGCGCTCGGTGGCCAGCACACGGGCCACGACGATCTTGCTGAACGGCGGCGCGACGGGGCCAACCTCTTCCACCTCGAGCCCGGCCATGGTCAGGCTGTGCGACAGCGCGTCGGTCGAGATCTTTTCAGGATTGGCGAAAGTACGAAGCCAGGATTCCGAGAATTGCATGGCGCTTCTGATCCGGTAGGTATTCTGTGATGTTCTGTGACAATGAGCGATGCGGCCTGGGGCTGGTCAGGCGAACTGGCGCAGGAAGCGCACGTCGCCCTCGAAGAACAGCCGCAGATCGTTGATGCCATAGCGCAGCATCGTCAGGCGCTCGAGGCCGGAGCCGAACGCGAAGCCGATATAGCGCTCGGGGTCGAGGCCCATGTTGCGCAGCACGTTCGGATGCACCTGGCCCGAGCCCGAGATCTCCAGCCAGCGGCCGCTGCCGAAGGCCATGTCGATTTCCGCCGACGGCTCGGTGAACGGGAAGTACGACGGGCGGAAGCGCACCTGAATGTCATCGCGCTCGAAAAACTTGCGCAGGAAATCGGTGTAGACGCCCTTCAGGTCGGCGAAACTCACATGCTCGCCAATCCACAGCCCTTCCACCTGGTTGAACATCGGCGAGTGCGTGGCGTCGCTATCCACACGGTAGGTGCGGCCCGGGCAGATCACCTTGATCGGCGGCATCGGCTTGCCGGCGTACTTCTGCACGTGCATGCGCGCGTAGCGCACCTGCATCGGGCTGGTGTGCGTGCGCAGGAGCAGCAGCTTGTCGTCGCTGTCGCGGCCGTCCACATAGAACGTGTCCTGCATCGAACGGGCCGGATGGTTGTCCGGGTTGTTCAGCGCGGTGAAGTTCATCCAGTCGGTCTCGATCTCGGGACCATCCGCCACGTCAAAGCCGATGGAACCGAAGATCTGCTCCACGCGCTCCCACGTACGCATGACCGGATGCAGGCTGCCGCGCGACACGGCGCGGCCGGGCAGCGTCACGTCGATGGCCTCGGCGGCCAGGCGCGCGTTCATCAGCGCATCGGCGAGCGCCTGGCGGCGCGCCTGCAGGGCACCTTCCACCTGCTGCTTGACCTGGTTGATGCGCGCGCCTTCGGTCTTGCGCGCCTCGGGGTCGAGCTTGCCCAGGCCCTTGAGCAGCTCGGTCAGCGCCCCAGTCTTGCCCAGGAAGCGGGCCTTTTCGTTTTCCAGCGTGGCGTTGTCGTTGGCGGCGGCGAAGGCGGCCTGTGCATCGGCGACGATTTGATCCAGATCCAGGGACATGACGGCAATCGTGGAAAGGGTTAGCACTGTGTGCGGTATCTCATTTCGGGTGCCGTTTCACTGTGCATGACACGGCATTCGAAATGAAAACGGGGCTCGGTGAGGAGCCCCGTTTCAGCAGACCTGGCGGTCGGCGCTTGCCCGGAAGCGCCCTGGGGCGCTCCCGCAGCCGGCATCAGGCAACGGAGGCTTTCACCTGGTTGACGATGGCGGCAAAGGCAGGCTTGTCGTGGATAGCCATGTCCGACAGCACCTTGCGGTCCAGTTCAATCGAAGCCTTCTTCAGGCCGTTCATGAACACGCTGTAGGTCAGGCCATGCTCACGCGTTGCCGCGTTGATACGTGCAATCCAGAGCGCACGGAACACGCGCTTCTTGTTGCGACGATCGCGGTATGCGTACTGGCCAGCACGCATGACCGCCTGCTTGGCGATGCGATAGACGTTATTGCGACGGCCGCGGTAACCCTTGGCGGCGTCGATGACTTTCTTGTGACGGGCCCGTGCAGTGACCCCACGTTTGACTCGAGGCATGTATTACTCCTTTCGTTGTCGTTGGGTTATGCGTAGGGCATCATCGCGCGAACCGACTTCAGGTTCGTCTCATGGACGTCCTGGGTGCCGCGCAGTTGACGCTTGTTCTTGGTGGTCTTCTTGGTCAGGATGTGACGCTTGAAGGCCTGGCCGCGCTTGAACGAACCGTTCGGGCGCGCCGTAAAGCGCTTGGAGGCGCTTTTCTTGGTCTTCATCTTAGGCATGAAAAACTCCAGCTCTATGACATGCATGCAGGTGGACGGCTCACGCCGACGCTTGCAAGACCCGCATCCACTTGTTGTTGTACGCAGCCACGGGGACCGCATACTATTTTCCGCGCAGCACGACGCCGGGATGTACGTGACATCCCGGCCGTCGCCCCGCGCGAGAATTACTTCTTCTTCTTGGGGGCCAGCACCATCACCATCTGGCGGCCTTCCATCTTCGGCATCTGCTCGACCTGACCCAGCTCCTCCAGGTCCGCCTTCAGACGCTCCAGCATGCGCGCACCGATTTCCTGGTGGGCCATCTCACGGCCGCGGAAACGCAGCGTGATCTTGGTCTTGTCACCATCTTCCAGGAAACGCCTCAGGTTGCGCAGCTTGACGTTGTAGTCGCCATCATCCGTGCCAGGACGGAACTTCACTTCCTTGACCTGGATGATCTTCTGCTTGAGCTTGGCGTCATGGGCGCGCTTGGCTTCCTCATACTTGAACTTGCCGTAGTCCATGATGCGGGCCACGGGTGGAGCCGCGTTGGGCGCGATTTCCACGAGATCCAAGTCCTTGTCCTCGGCCAGGCGCAATGCGTCCATGAACTTGACGATGCCGAGCTGCTCGTTATCAACCCCTACCAGGCGCAGTTCGGGCGCGCTGATCTCACGGTTGATACGGTGACCTTTGTCTGTAGCGATGTTCCGTTACCTCAAGAAGACAAAAAAACAAGCCGTGCTCATCACCCTCAGGCTTTGCTGGCAACGTCCTGTTGGAGACGTTCCACAAACGCGGAGACGGGCATCACACCCAGATCCACGTTGCCACGGGCACGCACGGCCACTTGATTGGCATCCTTCTCCTTTTCGCCCACTACCAGCAGGTAGGGAATCTTCTGGAGAGAATGCTCGCGGATTTTATACGTAATTTTCTCGTTACGCAAATCGGCCTTGGCCCTAAACCCTTGTTTTTGCAAGAGTTGCACGACGCTTTCGGCATATTCCGACTGCGAATCGGCAATATTCAGGACCACCACCTGCTCCGGAGCCAGCCAGGCGGGCAAGGCACCCGCGTGATTTTCGAGCAGGATGCCCAGGAAGCGCTCGAAGGAACCGAGGATGGCGCGGTGGAGCATGACCGGACGCTTGCGCGAGTTGTCCTCAGCGACGTATTCGGCACCCAGGCGCTCCGGCAGCACCAGATCCAGCTGCAGCGTGCCGCACTGCCACGAACGGCCGATGGCGTCCTTGATGTGGTACTCGACCTTCGGGCCATAAAAGGCGCCCTCGCCCGGCAGCTCTTCCCACTCCACGCCGCAGGCGCGCAGGGCCAGGCGCAGGCCTTCCTCGGCGTGGTCCCAGACCTCGTCCGAACCGGCGCGCTGGGCCGGGCGCAGCGAGAGCTTGACCGCCACGTCCTTGAAGCCGAAATCGTCGTAGATCGAGAACGCGAGTTCGTTGAACGCCTTCGCCTCTTCCACGATCTGCGCTTCCGTACAGAAGATGTGCGCATCATCCTGCACAAAGCCGCGCACGCGCATCAGCCCATGCAGCGCGCCGGACGGCTCGTTGCGATGGCAGGCGCCGAACTCGGCCAGGCGCAGCGGCAGGTCACGGTACGAACGCAGCCCGTGATTGAAGATCTGCACATGTCCGGGGCAGTTCATCGGCTTGATCGCGTAGTCGCGCTTCTCCGATTCCGTGACGAACATGTTCTCCTTGTAGTTCTGCCAGTGGCCGGACTTTTCCCAGAGCGAACGGTCCATCACCTGCGGCGTGCGGACTTCTTCATAGCCGCCTGCGCCCAGGCGGCCGCGCATGTACTGCTCCACGGCCTGCCAGACCTGCCAGCCCTTCGGGTGCCAGAACACCATGCCCGGCGCCTCCTCCTGCAGGTGGAACAGGTCGAGCAGCTTGCCGAGCTTGCGGTGGTCGCGCTTCTCGGCCTCTTCCAGCATCGTCAGGTAAGCGTCCTGGTCTTCCTTCTTCGCCCAGGCCGTGCCATAGACGCGCTGGAGCATCTCGTTGTTCGAGTCGCCGCGCCAGTACGCGCCAGCCACCTTCATCAGCTTGAACACCTTGAGCTTGCCCGTGGACGGCACGTGCGGGCCGCGGCACAGATCGACGAAATTGCCTTCGCGATAGAGACCGATTTCCTGGTCCGCCGGAATCGACGCGATGATCTCGGCCTTGTACTTCTCGCCCATCGACTCGAACAGCGCCACCGCCTCGTCGCGGTTCCACACTTCGCGCGTGACTTTCTCGTCCTTGCGGGCGAGCTCCGTCATCTTCTTCTCGATGGCGACGAGGTCTTCGGGCGTGAAGGGGCGCTTGTAGGCGAAGTCGTAGTAGAAACCGTTGTCGATGACCGGGCCGATCGTCACCTGCGCCTCGGGATACAGCTCCTTGACGGCGTAGGCCAGCAAGTGGGCCGTCGAGTGGCGGATCACGTCGACGCCATCGGCGTCCTTGTCCGTGACGATCGCGAGCGCGGCGTCACGGTCGATCCGGTAGCTCGTATCCACGAGCTGGCCATCGACCTTGCCGGCAAGTGCCGCCTTGGCCAGGCCCGAGCCGATGCTCTGAGCCACGTCGGCCACCGTGACGGGGCCGGGAAATTCGCGACGGGAACCGTCCGGCAGCGTGATTGCGATCATCTTGCACCTTTTGAGGGGTCCGCTCGCCGGCATTCTGCGCCTTGGCGGGCGGATCAAAGTCAATGTCTGCGGTAGCGGCGAGGCCAGCCACCGTTTGTTTCTTGCCGCGCATCGCGGACGATGCGGCAGCTTATCAGGCCGCTGGCGAACGACAGACGAAAAAAAACGCGGCCAAGGCCGCGTTTTTCTCAATCTACCCGGATCACCCCGGGGCGAAGGCGCACCTCGACTACTGTCGCTGACCAGCGGTAGTAGTTCGAGTTGTCTTGTTCATGATGCGTTTCCGTGCCTGTAGAAGTCGATCGGATCTGCCGTCACGCCAGCCTTCGATGCCGACGGGGTAATACGTATTTTTACTGCTTTACTGCAATTCGTTGGTAGGCTCGATTGGACTCGAACCAACGACCCCCACCATGTCAAGGTGGTGCTCTAACCAGCTGAGCTACGAGCCTAGCGAAGCCGCAAGTATAGCATCACTTTCTTTTCGCCTGCAACACCCCTTGTACATCTTCGATGATGGAAAGCGCGCGTTGCAGTTGCGTGGCCTCCGAGACCTCGGCCGTGAACTGCATCCGCGCCACGCCCTTGCTCGAAAGCGTCTTCACGCCGGTGACGTTGATCTTCTCGCGCGACAGGACTTCGGAGATGTCACGCAGCAGGCCCTGGCGGTCCACTGCTTCCACGTGGATGTCCACCGGGTACACGGCGTCGCTGCGCTTGCCCCACGCCGTCTGGATCACGCGCTCGGGCGCGCGCGACGACAGTTGCTGGAACGTATGGCAATTGCGGCGATGGATCGACACGCCGCGCCCCCGCGTGACGAACCCGACAATCTCGTCCGGCGGCGCCGGCTTGCAGCAGCGGGACATCTGCGTCATCAGCGAGTCCACGCCCACCACCAGCACGCCGCTCTTGGCGCCGCGCGCCACGCTGGTCGCGCGGCTCTTCTTGGTGACGGCCTCTTCTTCGCTGAACTGCGGCTGCGCCTCGCCCTCCGGGTGCCGCAGCGCATGCTCCACATGGCGCAGGCTGAACTCCTCCTTCGCCACCGCCGCAAACAGCTCCTCCGGGGTCTTGAAGTGGAGCCGGCTGGCCAGGTCGTCGAGGTTGACCGCGGTCTTGCCCTCGCGCTGCAAGGTTTTTTCGATCAGCGCCCGGCCCTGCGCGATGGTCTCCTGCGAGTCCAGCGCGTTGAACCACGCGCGCACCTTGGCCCGCGCACGGCTGCTGGCGAGGTAGCCCAGCTCCATGTTGAGCCAGTCGCGCGACGGCCCGCCCTGCTTGACCGCGACGATCTCCACGGTCTGCCCGTTCCGCAGCGGCGTGTTCAGCGGCACCATCGCCCCGTCCACGCGCGCGCCACGGCAGCGGTGGCCGAGGTCGCTATGCAGGTAATAGGCGAAGTCCACCGGCGTGGCGCCCTGCGGCATCGCCACCACGCGCGCCTGCGGGGTCAGCACATAGATATGGTCGTCGATGGCCGCATGCTTGAGCTGCTCCCACGGCGAATCCTCGTGCGCGACCGAGTGGTCGGCATCGTCCTTCCACGCCAGCAGTTGGCGCAACCAGGCGATTTTCTCGTCATAGCGCTCGCTGGCCGAGAACTGCCCGCTGTAGCCCTTGCTGCCGGCTTCCTTGTAGCGCCAGTGCGCCGCCACGCCGTATTCGGCGAAGTGGTGCATCTCCTGCGTGCGAATCTGCACCTCGAACGCGCGGCCATCGTCACCGATGACCACCGTGTGCAGGGACTTGTAGCCGTTGGACTTCGGCCGCGAGATGTAGTCGTCGAACTCGCGCGGAATCGGCTGCCAGATATGGTGGACGATGCCGAGGACCGTGTAGCAATCCTTGATGTCGTCCACGATCACGCGGAACGCGCGCACATCGTACAAATCGGCAAAATCGAGTTCCTTGCCGCGCATCTTCTTCCAGATGCTGTAGATGTGCTTGGGCCGGCCGGTCACTTCGGCGCGGATGCCGGCCGAGGCCAGCTCCGACTGCAGCCGCGCGATCGCCTGCGAGATATAGCTCTCCCGCTCGATCCGCTTCTCGTCTAGCAGTTTTGCGATGCGCTTGTAGGTATCCGGCTGCTCGAAGCGGAAGGCGAGATCCTCCAGCTCCCACTTCATCTGCCAGATCCCGAGCCGGTTGGCCAGCGGCGCGTAGATATCCAGCGTCTCGCGCGCCACGCCCGGCAGCGGCATGTTCTTGGTCTGCGCGAGCCAGCGCAGCGTCTGGAGCCGTGACGCCAGGCGCACCAGCACCACGCGGATGTCCTGGGCGAAGGCCAGCAGCATCTTGCGCAGCGCCTCCACCTGTTCCTGGCGGGCAGCGACCTCGGATTTCGACGATTCCGAGACATCGGTCTGCGACACCGCGATGGCGCCGATGCGCAGCAGCTGCCGCACGCCCTTCACCAGCTTCGCGACTTCCTCGCCAAAGCGCGGCTCGATCTGCGGCTCGGTGTCCGGCACGAACGCCGCCACCGCGAACAGGCAGGCCGCGGCGCGCGCGGCGTCGTCCACGCGCAGGCCGTCGAGGATGCGCAGCATCCCCTCGGCGTGAGACAGCACGGTCTCGCCGGTGGGCAGCATCGCGGGCTGCGCCCCGTCGGCGGTCTCGCGCACGAACGCCAGCGCGCGCTCGACCAACCCGGCATCGGGCACGCCTGCGACCTGGCTCGTGAGATCGGTGGACGTCACCATGTCAAACCATCCACCATCAGTGCAGCGCGGCCGTCACCACCACTTCGATCAGGTAGTCGGGATTGGCCAGCTTCGCCTCGACGGTGGCGCGCGGCGGCGTGTTGCCCTGCGGCACCCAGGCATCCCAGACCTCGTTCATCTCGCCGATACGGGTCACGTCGGTCAGGAAGATCTGGCACGACAGGATGCGCGTCTTGTCGCTGCCAGCCTCGGCCAGCAGGCGGTCGATATGGCCCAGCACCTCGCGCGTCTGGCCGCGCAGGTCTGCCTTGGGGTCCACTTCCGGCACCTGGCCGGCCAGATAGACCACGCCGTTGTAGACCGCGTACTCGGAGAGGCGCGCGCCCACGTGGGCGCGCTTCAGGGCATTGGTACTCATCGCAATTCCATTGATTTCGGGATGGGATCCGGCGCGGCCTCACGTGCCCAGGAAGAAGTCCCGGGCGATGGCCACTTGGGCCGGATCGATGAATGTCGGCGCATGCCCCACATCGGGGACTTCCACCGTGGAAACCTGTTTGCCACGCGCCTGCATCTCGGCCACGGTCTCGCGCAGCAGCAGATCGGACTGCGCCCCGCGCACCACCAGCGTCGGGCCCTGGATGGCATCGAACATCGCCCAGAGCGCGGCCTCGCCGGCCAGCACCATCTCGGGTGTGGTCTCCTTGAACGGCACGGCCAGCGCGGGATCGTAATGCAACCCCCATTCCATGCCCTCGGCGGCCTGCACCGGCTTCAGGATCGCGCCGTTCAACTCGCGCCACTGCTCGGGCGTGTGCCGGCCGAACGAAGCACTGATGGTCTGGAGGTACGCCAGCCCTTCCTCGAAGGTCTTGAAGCGCACCGGCAGCCCGAGGTAGGCGCCGATGCGCTCCACCGCCTGCGGGGCCAGCCGGGGGCCCACGTCATTGAGCAGCAGCTTGCGGATCGGCGACTTGGGCAGGCTCGCCAGCCCCATGCCGATCAACCCGCCCATCGACGTGCCGAACCAGTCCACCTGCTCCACGTTGAGCCGGGCGATCAGCGTGACCATGTCCGAGACATATTGCGGCACGATGTAGCGGCGCGGATCGGCCAGCCACTCCGAGCGCCCGCGCCCCGCCACGTCAGGGCAGATCACGCGATAGTCGCCGGACAGGGCACGCGCCACGGTATCGAAGTCGCGCCCGGTGCGGGTCAGGCCATGCACACACATCAGCACGCGCGGATTGGCCGGGTCGCCCCACTCGTGATAGGCCATGCGATGCAGGCCGGCGGGACTGATGCACTGAACGAAGCCGAGGCGCGGGCTGGAAGACATCTGAACTCCCTGCGAGGATGGGGACTGCGTTTCTGGGGCGCATGCTGGCCGCAATTCTCAGCAAATTACGACCACACTCCGGAAGATTCCGGGCGTTTGGGCAAAGCAGGATTGTACGCCCTGCGAGTACAATGCCACAGCACATCACCCCCCTACTCCCGACGGAGGCTTACATGCTCAAAGGCAAGACGGCACTGGTGACTGGCTCGACCAGTGGGATCGGACTCGGCATCGCGCAGGCACTGGCCGCGCAGGGCGCCAACATCATCGCCAACGGTTTTGGTGACGCCGACGGCGCAAAGGCCGAGATCGCGCGCGCCGGCAGTGGCATCCAGGTGGGCTACCACGGCGCGGACATGAGCCGCGCGGCCGAGATCGAGGACATGATGCGCTACGCCGAGCGCGACTTCGGCGGCGTGGACATCCTCGTCAACAACGCCGGCATCCAGTTTGTCGCGAAAATTGAAGAATTTCCGACGGACAAGTGGGACGCGATCATCGCCATCAACCTGACCTCGGCCTTCCACACGACGCGGCTCGCGCTGCCGTCGATGAAGGCCAAGAACTGGGGCCGGATCATCAACGTGGCTTCCACGCACGGGCTGGTGGCGTCGGCGGAAAAGTCCGCCTACGTGGCCGCCAAGCACGGCATCGTCGGCTTCACCAAGGTCACCGCGCTGGAAACCGCGCAGACTGGCGTGACGGCCAACGCGATCTGCCCGGGCTGGGTGCTGACGCCCCTGGTCCAGAAGCAGGTGGAAGCGCGCGCGCAGCGCGACGGCATTCCGGTCGAGCAGGCCAAGCGCGAGTTGGTAATCGAAAAGCAGCCGTCCGGCGAGTTCGTGACGCCCGAAGAACTGGGCGCGCTGGCCGTGTTCCTCTCCAGCGAAGCCGCCCGCCAGGTGCGCGGCGCGATCTGGAACATGGACGGCGGCTGGGTGGCCCAGTAAGGCCAAAGCCCCGCCCCAAGACAAAAACCCCCGCCAGCGCGAGCCGGCGGGGGTTTTGTCTTTCAGGCTTTCAACCTCGTAACCGGCGATCCGCTTACAGCAGCGTCGCGCCCGTCTTTGCCTGGATTTCCTCGCGGCTGACGCCGGGCGCCGTTTCCACGAGTCTCAGGCCATCGGAGGTCACGTCGATCACCCCGAGGTCGGTGATGATGCGATTGACCACGCCCACGCCAGTCAGCGGCAGGTTGCAGTCGGCCATGATCTTGATGTCCTCGGTGCCGTCCTTCTTCTTGGCGGTGTGTTCCATCAGCACCACCACGCGGCCGACGCCGGCCACGAGGTCCATCGCGCCGCCCATGCCCTTGACCATCTTGCCCGGGATCATCCAGTTGGCCAGGTCGCCGCGCTGGCTGACCTGCATCGCGCCGAGGATGGCCAGGTTGATGTGGCCGCCGCGGATCATCGCGAACGAGTCCGCCGACGAGAAGATCGACGAACCCGCCAGCGTGGTCACGGTCTGCTTGCCGGCGTTGATCATGTCGGCGTCCACCTCTTCCTCGGTCGGGAAGGGGCCGATGCCGAGCAGGCCGTTCTCGGACTGGAGCCAGACCTCCATGCCTTCCGGCACGTGGTTGGCCACCAGCGTCGGCAGGCCGATGCCGAGGTTCACGTAGAACCCGTCCTGGAGTTCGCGGGCCGCGCGCGCGGCCATTTCGTCACGTGTCCATGCCATGATGTCTCTCCTTACTTGGCACGCACGGTGCGCTGTTCGATGCGTTTTTCGGGGGTGGCGTTCAGCACCAGGCGCTGCACGAAGATGCCGGCGAGGTGCACGTCGTCCGGGTCGATCTCGCCCACTTCGACGATTTCCTCGACCTCGGCCACGGTGATCTTGCCGGCCATCGCGCACATCGGGTTGAAGTTGCGTGCGGTGCGGCGGAAGACCAGGTTGCCGGCCTTGTCGGCCTTGTAGGCCTTGACCAGTGCCACGTCGGCGGTCAGCGAACGCTCCATCACGTACTGCTGGCCGTCGAATTCGCGGATTTCCTTGCCGTCGGCCACGATGGTGCCCACGCCGGTCTTGGTGAAGAAGGCGGGAATGCCGGCGCCGCCGGCGCGCAGCTTCTCGGCCAGGGTGCCCTGCGGCGTGAATTCCAGCTCGAGTTCACCGGCCAGGTACTGGCGCTCGAATTCCTTGTTCTCGCCCACGTACGACGAGATCATCTTGCTGATCTGGCGCGTGGCCAGCAACAGGCCCAGGCCGAAGCCGTCCACCCCGGCGTTGTTCGAGATGCAGGTGAGTTGCTTGGCGCCGCTGTCGCGCAGGGCGGCGATCAGCGCCTCGGGGATGCCGCACAGGCCGAAACCGCCCACGGCGATCGTCTGGCCGTCGCGCACGACGCCCGCGAGCGCCTCCGCGGCGCTGGCGTAGACCTTGTTCATGTTTGCTCCTTCCTCGGTAGTCCGGCGGGGATTCTCCCCGGGTGGGGGCGGTCCCTCGGCATTTTGGTCCCACGGGCGCCAGGCGCCACGCCGGGAAATTGTAACGGTACAATCGGCTGTCAGCCGGGTGACTGGCTGGCATCCGCTGCCGACCGCAAGCATACGTCAACGGGTGCCGCCAGCGCCATTACGTAAAAGTACATAAGGGACAATGCCCCCCATCGACTACCAGACCGCCTTCCAGCTCGCCCCGGTGGGGCTGGTGCTGTCACGCGCACGCGTGATCGAGGACTGCAACGACGAGGTCTGCCGGATCTTCCACACCACGCGCGACGCGCTGGTGGGCGAGTCCTTCCAGGTGCTCTACCCCACCGCCGACGAATTCGAGCGCACCGGCGCCCGCATCGTGCCGATCATGAACACCAAGGGCATGTATTCGGACGAACGGATCATGAAGCGGGCCGATGGGGAACTGTTCTGGTGCCACGTCACCGGCCGCGCGCTGGACCGGCGCGAGCCGCTGGGGGCGGGCATCTGGACCTTCGAGGATTTGTCGCAGAAGCGGCCGGTCACGGCCGACCTGACGGCGCGCGAGCGGGACATCGCCGCGCAGCTGGTGGACGGCAAGACCAGCAAGGAAATCGGCAAGCTGCTGTCGATCAGCCCGCGCACGGTGGACATCTACCGCGCGCGGCTGATGAAGAAGTACGGCGCCCACACGGCGGTGGACCTGGTGCAGCGGCTGGTGAATCACTAGGGGGGCGTTGCCCCCGCCGTCAGGCGATCAGCGCCCGGATGGCCTCGGGCACCGGCACGGATTTCTCCGCCGCGTAGTCGCTCCACACCACCTTGGCCCCGCCCTCGGCCCAGATCACGTCGGGCAGGTCGGTGCGGCGGATCTCGATGCGCGTCTCGAAGCTCGTGCGGCCAACCTGGCCCGCATAGACGCGCAGCTCGATGTCGCCCGGGAATCGCAATTGCTTTAGAAACGTCATGTGAGCGTTGATGATGACCGGCCCGTGGCCGTTCTCATCCTTGCCGTTCCGGCCGATCGACCGGAACCACTCGATCCGCGCCTGCTCCAGGTACTGGAAGTAGACCGTGTTGTTGACATGGCCCATGGCGTCCATGTCGCCCCAGCGGATGGGCATGACGCAGGTGAAGACGTGTTTCATCGCAAATCCCGGACGCTATCGTTTATCGCTTGGAAATCGCCGTTTCCGCCTTGGCGACGAGGTCCGAGCCAATCTGCTTCTTCCACTTGTCGTAGACCTTGACCGTGGCCTTGCGGAACGCGTCGTGCTCGGCCGGGCTCAGCTGCGTCACCTTCACGCCGTGCTGCTCCATCTCCTTCCACGCCGGCGCGCCGGGTTCCACCAGGCCCTTGCGGGCCAGTGCGATTTCCTGCTTGCCAGCGTCGATGGCGGCCTGCTTCACGATCTCGCGGTCAGCCGGCGTCCACGACTCCCAGATCTGCTTGTTGACCACGAAGATCAGCGGATCGGCCACGTAGCCCCAGGTGGTCACGAACTTCTGGCCCACCGTGTACAGCTTGGCGGCGGCGAACACGCTCTGCGGATTCTCCTGGCCGTCCACGGCGCCCGAGGCCATCGCCGGCTGCGCATCGGCCCAGCTCATCTGCGTGGGGTTGGCGCCCAGCGCGTTGAAGGTCTCGATGTACAGCGGCGAGCCCACCACGCGCAGCTTCAGGCCCTTGAGGTCTTCCGGCTTGCGGATTTCGCGCTTGGAGTTGGACACTTCGCGGAAGCCGTTCTCGCCCCAGGCCAGCGGCACCACGCCGGCCTTTTCCAGCGTGGCGAACATCGACTTGCCGACTTCGCCCTGCGTCAGCGCGTCCAGCGCCTTGTAGTCAGGCATCAGGAACGGCAGCGAGAACAGGTTCAGTTCCTTCACCTGCGGCGACCAGTTGATCGTGGAGCCCACGGCCATGTCGATCACACCCTGGCGGATGGCCGAGAACTCGCGCGTCTGGTCGCCGGCCACCAGCGAGGTGCCCGGATACAGCTTGATATTGATGCGGCCGCTGGTGCGCTGGCGCACCAGGTCGGCCCAGATCTCGCCGCCCTTGCCCCACGGGAACGCGGGGCCCAGCACCAGCGACATCTTGTACTCGGACTTGTAGCTCTGGGCCATCGCACCGGCCGGCGCCAGGGCGGCGGCGGCAATCGTGGCGGCTACGGACAACATCAGGGCACGGCGTTTCATGCGGGAATCTCCTCGTCGGTTTCTAGTTTGATTTCGATCAATAGCCCAGGTAGTCGGGCAGCCACGTGGCCAGCGGCGGATAGGCCAGCACCATCAGCATCGCGATGAACATGGCGAGCAGCATCCAGATCACCCAGGGCACGGTTTCTTCCATGCGCACGCGGGCAATCCGGCACGACACCATCAGGTTCACGGCCAGCGGCGGGGTGAACTGGCCCAGCGCCACCTTGAGCGTCAGCACCACCCCGAACCACACCGGGTTCCAGTGGAAGGCATTCGAGATGGGCAGCAGCAGCGGCACGAAGATCAGGAAGATCGAGATGCCATCCAGGAACATGCCTACCGTCATCAGCAGCAGCACGATCAGCGCCAGCACGCCGTATTCGCCCAGACCGGAATTGGCGATGGCATGGGCCAGCGGGTCGATCACGCCGAGCGTGGACAGCGCGTAGGCGAAGATGCCGGCCAGCGCCACCACGAGCAGGATCACCGCCGAGGTCTCGGCCGCTTCCTGGAAGATCACGAACAGGTCGCGCAGGCCGATGCTGCGGTAGATCACCATGCCGACGAACAGCCCGTAGACCACGGCCACCACGGCGGCCTCGGTCGGGGTGAACCAGCCGGCACGCATGCCGCCGAGGATCAGGAACGGCGCCACCAGCCCCCAGGCTGCCTCGCGCAGGCTCTTCCAGAACGGCGGGCGCGGCAGCGCGGCCTCGATATGCCCCATATTGTGCTTGCGCGCCAGCCACACGGCCGGCACGATCAGCGCCACGCCGGCCAGCACGCCCGGGATCATGCCCGCCGCGAACAGCGCCGGCACCGAGGCACCCGGCACCAGCACGCTATAGATAATGAAGGCGACCGATGGCGGGATCAGGATGTCGGTAGCTGCGGCCGCACCGACCACGGACGCGCTGTACGCCGGCGGATAGCCCGCGCGCGACATCGCCGCGATCATCACGCCACCCACGGCCGCCGCGTTGGCCGGGCCGGAGCCCGAGATGCCGCCGAGGAACATCGCCACGAGAATCGCCACCAGCGGCAGCATGCCCGGGCCACGCCCCACCACGGCAATCGCGAAGGTCACCAGCCGCGCCGCCACGCCGGAGCGGTCGAAAATCGACCCCACCAGCACGAACATCGGAATCGCCAGCAGCGGATATTTGGCCAGGCCGGCGTAGAAGTTCTGCGGCACGGCCAGCAGGCCGAACATCTGGGTGTCGAGGTTGGACAGGCCGATGGCAACCAGCCCGCCCAGCCCCAGCGACACGCCAATCGGCACGCCCAGCAGCATCAGGCCGATAAAGACCACGAACAGGATAATGGCGACGAGCGTCATTGCACGCCCTCCCCGCCCTGCTCGCCCTGCTCGCTAAGGGCCCGCAGCGCGCGGACATTGCGCCAGGCCAGCGCCAGCGCGCGCAGCACGATTGCCGCGGACAGCACGGGCAGCCAGATCGAGTACCACCAGCTCGGCACGCCAATGCCGGGCGAGGTCTCGCCGAACGCGTATTCATCCCAGGTAATCCGCACGCCGAGCACCGCCAGCGCCAGGAACATCACCGCCACGCCCAGTGCCGATACGATGGCCAGCCGCTTCTGCCGCGCGGCGCTGCCCCGTTCGAAGAAGAACTCGATGCGGATATTGCGGTCGCGCGCCACGGCGGCGCTGCCGGCGACCAGCGCCAGCACGATCATCAGGAAGACCGAGAACTCCTCGGTCCAGGCGAACGATTCGTCGGTGAAGTAGCGGACCACCACGTTGGCGAACGTGATGGCCACCAGCAGCACCATGACGATCACGCCAATCCAGTCCTCGATACGCGGCGAAATGCGGAATTCACTGTCGCGGGCTTCGTCGGCGGCTTCGGGAATGACCACCGAATCCACGACGTGTTGCGGCACGGCGTCGCGCCGTGCCTCATTGTCTTGCACCATCTCCCCCGGCCTCCGGTCCGGGCCGTCGGGCCATTGCGGCCGCTGCGGCATATTTCTGATTATTTATGTAAGGACTTCATGCGAAGCCAGCGGCGATTATGCCAACTCTGGCCTCTCGCGGCACAACTTTGGACGCGCAGGGGACCGGATAAGCCCTGCTCGCCCACGCGCCCGCCTCGCCGCGCTTGTGGCGCGTTGCGGGGCGGGCATCAGGATTGTGCGGTATTCGGCAATTCTTGTCGCTGGAGCGCGGCCTCGGACCACGCCCAGACCACGCTCAAACGATGCTCAGACCATGCCGTCGTCCGCCGTGACCACCGCGCCATTGATGAAACGCGAGGCATCGGACGCCAGCAGCAGCAGCAGGCCGTCGAGGTCTTCCGGCTGGCCGAGCCGCTTGCGCGGCAGCATCTGGATCAGCTTCTGGCCCGCCTCGCTTTCCCAGTGATGATGGTTGATGTCGGTGTCGATATAGCCGGGGCAGATCGCATTGGTATTGATGCCATGGCGCGCCCACTCCAGCGCCATCGCCTTGGTCATATGGACCACGGCGGCCTTGCTCATGCAGTACACGCCGATCTGCGACAGCACCTTCAGCCCAGCCACCGACGCGATATTGATGATGCGCGCCTGCGGCAGCGGATTGCCCTGCTTCTCGGCGCCCTTGGCCCGCGCAATCATGCGCTTGGCCACTTCCTGGGCCACGAAGAACGCGCCGCGTGTGTTGGTATCGAAGACGAAATCGAAGTCCTCGGCCGTCACGTCGGTCAGCTTCTGCGTGGTGGAGACGCCCGAATTGTTGACGAGGATATCGATGGCGCCGGCCTCGGTCTCGGCATGCGCCACGGCGGAGCGGATGCTGTCCGGGTCGGTCACGTCGAGCCGCACCACGTGGGCGCTACCGCCATCGGCCTCGATCGAGGCACGCAATTCCTTGAGGCGCTCGGTGCGGCGCGAGGCCAGAACCACCTTGGCGCCAGCGGCGGCCAGAACGTGAGCGAAGCGCGTGCCCAGCCCGCTCGAGGCACCGGTCACCAGCGCGACCTTGCCTTCCAGATTGATCGACAAACCCATAATTACCTCGGTGTGGAGGCATCCGGCCGGGGCCCGATGCGTGCCGCCAGCCCCCATCAGCTGGGCGAAAGGCAGCATACCAAAAAAAAGAACGGTCGTTCCAAAAAATATCTTGCCTGAGGGTGTCGAGTCCCGGACAATGCCGGAGATTCTAAGAACTTGGCCCCTAAAGGGAAAGAGGAAAAACGCCTAGATCCCGGCCGGGGCCCTCACAGATCTCCATAACCGCAGCTCCCCCACCGCATCGCCGGATCATGGGCTGCAAGCCTGCGGCAGTACTGCCGCCCAGAAGAAACAGAGGGTTAGAGACAATGGATCAGCAACAGCTCCTGGAGCAATTCGGCCCACGCGAAGCCATGGAGTACGACGTCGTCATCGTCGGCGGCGGTCCTGCCGGACTGGCCACGGCCATCCGCCTGAAGCAGCTGGCGGCGGAAAAAGGCGGCGACGTCAACGTATGCGTGCTGGAGAAAGGCTCCGAGCCGGGCGCGCACATTCTCTCGGGCGCCATCATGGACCCGCGCGCGCTCAACGAGCTGTTCCCGAACTGGAAAGAGCTGGGCGCACCGCTGAACCAGCCCGTCACCGAGGACAAGTTCCTGTTCCTCAACGACACCGGCTCCAAGGGCGCCCCGCTGCTGCCCGAATGCTTCCACAACGAAGGCAACTACATCGTCAGCCTGTCGAACTTCGTGCGCTGGCTCGGCCAGCAGGCCGAGTCGCTGGGCGTGGAGATCTTCCCGGGCTTCCCGGCCGCCGAAGTCATCTACAACGATGACGGCTCGGTCAAGGGCGTGGCCACCGGCAACCTCGGCATCAACAAGGAAGGCGAGCCGACCGAGAACTTCCAGCTCGGCATGGAGCTGCACGCCAAGTACACGATCTTCGCCGAAGGCGCGCGCGGCCACCTCGGCAAGCAGCTGATCGCCAAGTACCAGCTCGATGCCGGCAAGGACCCGCAGAGCTACGGTATCGGCCTGAAGGAACTCTGGGAAATCGATCCGGCCAAGCACCAGCCGGGCCTGGTGGTCCACACGGCCGGCTGGCCGCTCGACCCCGCCACCTACGGCGGCTCCTTCCTCTATCACATGGAGGACAACAAGGTGGCCGTGGGCTTCGTGGTCGGTCTGGACTACACCAACCCGTGGCTGTCGCCGTTCGAGGAATTCCAGCGCTTCAAGACGCACCCGGAGATCCGCAAGTATTTCGAAGGTGGCAAGCGCATCGGCTACGGCGCGCGCGCCATCACGGCCGGCGGCCTGCTGTCGCTGCCGAAGACGGTGTTCCCGGGCGGCGCACTGGTGGGCTGCGACGCGGGCTACCTGAACGCCTCGCGCATCAAGGGCAGCCACGCCGCGATCAAGACCGGCATGATGGCCGCCGAAGCCGCCTACGACGCCCTCCAGGCCGGCCGCCAGCACGACGAGCTGACCGCCTACCCGGCCGCATTCGAAGCCAGCTGGCTCCACAAGGAACTGCTGCAGGCCAAGAACTTCAAGCAATGGTTCAAGAAGGGCCGCACTACGGCCACGCTGATGACCGGCATCGAGCAATGGCTGCTGCCGAAGCTCGGCATCCGCAACCCGCCGTGGACCATCCACCGCGAGAAGCCGGACCACGTCTACCTGAAGCCGGCCGCGGACTGCCCGAAGATCGAGTACCCGAAGCCGGACGGCAAGCTCACGTTCGACCGCCTTTCCTCGGTGTTCATCAGCAACACGAACCACGAGGAAAACCAGCCGGCCCACCTGACACTCAAGGACCCGAGCGTGCCGGTGGACATCAACTGGGAAAAGTACGCGGGCCCCGAAAGCCGCTACTGCCCGGCTGGCGTGTACGAGTTCGTGCAGAATGACGAAGGCAAGGAGCGCCTGCAGATCAATGCGCAGAACTGCGTGCACTGCAAGACCTGCGACATCAAGGACCCGACGCAGAACATCGTATGGGTCACGCCGGAAGGCCCGGGCGGTCCGAACTACGTGGGGATGTAAGCCAGGCCGCGCAGCGATGCGCGCCTGAGCGGAGGAAAGCCGGCCAGTGGCCGGCTTTTTTCATGGCGATTGCCGATCGATCACCAATCGGCCGTCAGACCTGCAGGCGCGTGCTGGTCAGCAACTGCTCGTAGATAAAGCACTGGAGCAAGGTCAGCTCGCGTTCGCCCAGCGCGTCGAAGGCGACGCCAAAGGCCGGAAACTCGTCGTCTTCCGACGCAGACGGCGCGCTGCGCACCCAGCCATCGACAATGACCTCGGCGTCGAGCGACGCCGTGCGCAACTGGAAGCTCAACCGCACCTTGCGGCCCACCGGTGGCGCCGGATGCGAGGTCTGCACCAGCGCCCCGCCCGTGCTCAGGTCGGACAGCAGGCCAAGCCGCGCCAGACCGCTGGCCACGTGAGTGCCTACGTCGGGCGTGCTATTCGAGGCGCTGTCGGCGGCCATCTCCGGTGCGCTGTCCATCGACGGCGCACCCGCCTCCCCCACGCCGTTTTCCACCAGATACGCAGCCAGCCGCGTCGGCACGCGGGCAGCGCTGCGCACAGGCATCTGATCGGTCTGCGCCGGCGCGGACAACACCAGGTAGCGGAACGGGCTGCGGCACACGGCCGTGATCGTCGAGGTGAAACTGTGGATCGCCTGCCCCGAGAAGCCGCGCAGCAGCACGGTCTCGCCGGCCTGCACGGCCAGATCCCGACCGCCAAGCGTGGGCCAGGTCACGAACAGGCCCTGGTCGATAAAGCCGATCAGGCGGCTGGCGGCGGCGCGCGAGGCGTCGCCGGGCGTCTTCACATGCAGCAGCGTGCCCACCTGCAAGCCGAGCGGGCCGGCGGCGAGCCGCGCCAGGCCGGTGCCATCGGCTTCGTTGCCGGCTTCTGGCATGTCGTCGGGGCGGCAGACCGTGCCGTGGCGAAAGACCAGCGCAAGGTCGCGCGCGTCCGGGATGACACTGCCGCTGCCGAGCACGAGGTTGCCTTCACCGTCATGTAGCGACCACGGCAATGGCTGGCCGACGGGCAGGTCTTGCGGAGAAAGTTGGATCATGGCCTGAGTCTCCACGATGTAATCAGTCACTATCGACCGCCAGCCGCCAAGCTTGACCCCTCCTCCGGGGCAGACATTGCAAAAACTCGCGCAAACCTGGCTTGACGCTGGGCGGCGGACCCGTCAGAATCGGCCAAGTCGATAAAAGCTGTCAGACAGCCTGACATCTTCTGCGCTCTTTCTCCCTTTTTCGCCCCTTTCTCCCTATTCCGCCCTTTCCGCCCATTCCGCCCTCATGGACCCGCTGTCCCGCCCCGCCTCGCTTGCCAGCCGCCTCGCCCAGACGCTGCGCGATGACATCGCCGCCGGCCGTTTCGCCGCCGGCGCGCGCCTGCCCGCCGAATCGGCGCTGGCCGAAAACTTCGAGGTAAGCCGGCCCATCGTCCGCGAGGCTATCGCGCTGCTGAAGGCGGATGGCGTAATCGTCACCCGCAAGGGCTCTGGCGCCTATGTATCCGAGACGCCGGGCGGCCAGGTCTGGCGCGTGGCAAGCCAGCCCGATGGGGGCCCGACGCTGGCGCAGTTGTTCGAGCTGCGCCGCGTGGTGGAGACCGCCTGCGCCGAGATGGCCGCCATGCGCCGCACCGCCGCCGACCTCGCCGCCATCCGGGCCGCACTGGCCGCGATGGCCGCCCATGCCACCGACTTCCCGAGTGCGGCGGCAGCCGACATCGCCTTCCATCACGCCATCGCCCACGCCACGCACAACCCGTGCTTCACCGGCCTGACCGACTTCGTCAGCCAGCAACTGCTCGTGGCGCGCCAGCATGCCTGGGAGAACAGCGCGCGGCTTGCCGCCACGCAGGGCACGCCGCGCGCCGCCGATGCCGAGCACGCCGCGCTGGTGGAGGCCATCGCCGCCGGCGACCCGGCCGCCGCGCGCGCCGCAGCCCGCGCGCACCTGGCCGCCGCCGCAGCCCGCATGGGCCTGGCCTGAATTTCAAGACATTCCGAGACGAGACACCAAGGAGACCCTCACATGGAACAAGTGGATTGCGTCGTGATCGGCGCTGGCGTGGTCGGGCTGGCCGTGGCGCGCGCGCTGGCGCTGCAGGGCCGCGAAGTCATCATCCTCGAGGCCGAGAACGCGTTCGGCACCATCACCAGCGCGCGCAACAGCGAGGTGATCCATGCCGGCATCTATTATCCGAAGGGCTCGCTCAAGGCGGAACTGTGCGTGCGCGGCAAGGCGATGCTGTACGACTTCTGCGCCTCCCACCATGTGCCGCACCAGCGCTGCGGCAAGCTGATCGTGGCGACGAGCGCCGCGCAGGTGGCCACGCTAGAAGGTATCCGCGCCAAGGCCGAGGCCAACGGCGTGCACGACATGGAGCTGCTGAGCCGCGACGCGGCGCGCGCGCTGGAGCCGCAGCTCGAATGCCATGCCGCGCTGCTCTCGCCCTCCACCGGCATCATCGACAGCCATGGCCTGATGACCGCGCTGCTGGGCGATGCCGAGAACGCCGGCGCGATGCTGGCCGTGCAGTCGCCGGTCCGCACGGGCGCGGTGACCGCCGATGGCATCCGGCTGGAAGTGGATGCGGCGGACGGTGCGACTACCCTGCTGGCACGCACCGTGGTCAATTCGGCTGGCCTGACCGCGCCGGACCTGGCGCGGCGCATCGACGGCATCCCGGCCGAGCACATCCCGCAACAGTACTTCGCCAAGGGCTGCTATTTCACGCTGTCCGGGCGCGCGCCGTTCTCGCGGCTGATCTATCCCGTGCCGGAGGCGGCCGGGTTGGGCGTGCACCTGACGCTGGATCTCGGCGGGCAGGCGCGCTTTGGCCCCAATGTGCGCTGGATCGACGAGATCGAATACAGCGTGCCGCCGAACGATGCCGACAGCTTCTATGACGAGGTGCGCCGCTACTGGCCCGGACTGGCCGATGGCGCGCTGCAACCCGGCTACGCCGGCATCCGCCCCAAGATCAGCGGCCCGACCGAGGTGGCGGCCGATTTCCGCATCGACGGCCCGGCCACGCATGGCGTGCCGGGGCTGGTGAACCTGTTTGGGATCGAATCGCCAGGGCTGACCTCGTCGCTGGCGATTGCCGAGCGGGTCACACAATTGCTGGCCTGATCCAGCCGGGCGCGGGCCGGCTCAGGTCGGCGCCCGCTCGCCGCGAAAACTCAGCGCGGCGCAGCAGGCCCCGACCAGCGCCGCCACAGCCGCCAGCCCGAAGGTATGCGAAGGCGTCAGCGTCTTCCAGGTCCAGCCCATCGCGAGACCACCCAATGTGCCGCCTACGCCATACGAAATGCCGGTGTAGAGCGCCTGCCCCCGCCCTTGCAGCGGGCCGGCAAACCAGTGCTGGAGCCGCTTGAGGCTGGCGCTGTGGTGCGCGGCGAAGGTCGCCGCGTGCAGCACCTGCACGGCGGCCATCAGCCACACGTACTGGCCGAAGTAGCCGGTCACGCCGAAGCGGATGGCCGCCAGCACGAAGGTGCCGGCCAGTATCGTACGCAGCGCCAGCCGCCCGAACAGCCGGCCCTGGTAGAAGAAGAACACGATCTCCGCCACCACGCCGATGGTCCACATCGCGCCGATGGCGAGCTTGCTGTAGCCCAGCCGCTCCAGATAGAGCGAATAGAAGACGTACAGCGCCGCGTGCGCGAACATCATCAGGAAGGCCGAGCCGAGGAACCACGCCACATCCGGCCGCCGCAGCAGCGGCAGCGCGGGCGGCGGGCGCACGCGCGGGCCCTCGTCGGGCGCATCGCGCATGCCCATGACCACGATGGCGAACAGCGCCAGCGTGGCACTGGCCAGCCACGGGAAGGCGACCATGCCGAAATGCTCGAACAGCGCGCCACCGGCCAGCACGGCGCCGATAAACCCGACCGAGCCGAACATCCGCACGCGGCCGTAGCGGTGGTCGAAGGCGCCGTGGCGGCGCAGCGTGGAAATGGTCAGCGCATCGCCCAGCGGCGACATCGCACTGGTGATCAGGTTGAGCCCGATCATCATCGCCATCATGCCGCCGTAGCTGTGCACGCCGGGCACCATCAGGAAGGCCAGCAACGCCGAGACAGCGGCCAGCCGCAGCAGCCGCACGCGCGTATGGAGGACATCGGACAGCCAGCCCCAGAGGTAGGGGCCGACGATGCGGCTCAACTGGAAGCACGCCATCAGCACGCCGATCTGCACCGGCGAGAAGCCACGGTCCGAGAAGAACAGGCTGACGTACGGCGAGATGACGCCTACATAGGCGTAGTAGCCGAGATAGAACAGCCCGAAGCGGAGATAGGTGGCCGGGTCGATCGACCCCGGCACGAAGGCGCGCTCCGGGGCGGCGTCAGCCGGGGCGCGGCCCAAGTCAGGACTGGTCGGGGGTCTGGGTCGGCAGGTGCGCCGCAATGCGCGGCGTCTCCACGCGCACATCGCCGCACTGGGCGCGGTGGCGCAGCGCGTGATCCATCAGCACCAGCGCAAGCATCGCCTCGGCAATCGGCGTGGCGCGGATGCCCACGCACGGGTCATGGCGGCCAAACGTCTCCACCGTGGCCTGCTGGCCGGCCTTGTCGATCGACTCGCGCGGCGTGCGGATGCTCGACGTCGGCTTGATGGCCAGGGACACGGTGATGTCCTGCCCGGTGGAGATGCCGCCGAGCATGCCGCCCGAATTATTCGACCGGAAGCCGTCAGCGGTCAGTTCGTCGCCATGGTCGCTGCCGCGCTGGGCCACACTGGCGAAACCGGCGCCGATCTCGACGCCCTTCACCGCGTTGATGCCCATCATGGCGTGGGCGATGTCCGCGTCGAGCTTGTCGAACAGCGGCTCACCCAGGCCCACCGGCACGCCGCTGGCCACCACCTCGATACGCGCACCGACCGAGTCACCATCGCGGCGCAGGGCATCCATATAGGTTTCGAGTTCCGGCACGATGTCCACATTGGGCGCGAAGAACGGGTTCTCGGGCACGTGCTTCCAGTCCTGGAACGGCACTTCCACCTCACCGAGCTGCGACATGTAGCCGCGGATCTCGGTGCCGTACTGCTCGCGCAGCCATTTCTTGGCCACGGCCGCCGCCGCCACCACGGGGGCGGTCAGCCGCGCCGACGAACGGCCACCGCCGCGATAGTCGCGGATGCCGTACTTGTGCCAATAGGTGTAGTCGGCGTGGCCGGGCCGGAAGGTCTCGACGATATTGCCGTAGTCCTTGCTGCGCTGGTCGGTATTGCGGATCAGCAGGCAGATCGGGGTGCCCGTGGTCTTGCCCTCGAACACGCCAGAGAGGATTTCCACCTGGTCGGCCTCCTGGCGCTGCGTCACGTGGCGCGAGGTGCCGGGCTTGCGGCGGTCCAGGTCGCCCTGGATATCGGCTTCCGTCAGGGCAAGGCCCGGCGGGCAGCCGTCGACCACCGCGCCAATCGCGGGCCCGTGCGATTCGCCAAACGTGGTGACTGTGAAGAGCAGGCCGAGGGTATTGCCGGACATGATGGAAACCGCGCTGGAATTGGGGACGGCCTACATTGTAAGGCCATTGGCGGCGACCGTCGGCACCGCCTGGGATTCGGACACCGGCGCGAACACCCCGCTGCCCACGAAATCGGGATAGAAACGCGCGCGCATCCGCGCCAGATAGGCGGCCAGATTGGCGTGCGCCGCCGCCGCGGTACGGATCGGCGTCTCGAACACGGGGCTAAGCAGGCTGGCGCTGAACGCGAACAAGGTGGCGTCGGCGCCGCATGGCGCGTCGCCCATGAGGTAGGGCTTTTCACCCAGGATGTTGGCGATGGCCGTCACGCCGTGGATCGCCATCGCCGCAGCCTCCTCGTCCGAATGCCGGCCCAGGCCCTGCGCCCAGAGCATCTGGCGTACGCGCCGCTTGACCAGCGTGGTCACGATCCCGCGCACCGGCGCCGGCACGCGCTGGAAGAACTGGGCCGGGCCGCGCTCGAAATTGGCATCGTCCAGCCAGCGCACCCGCGCCACGGCCCAGTAGAGGTTGTCCTCCATCAGCTTTTCCACCGCCCAGGCCACGCCGCGCTCGGCCTCGGACAGCCCCGCGTCGAAGTCCACGTGATAGGTCTTCTCGATATGCCAGCGGATCATCGTCGAATCCGCGACGATGCGCCCCATGTCGTCGAGGTAAGGCAGCTTGCCCTTGGGCGCGCGGCGCAGGTTGCCCGGCAACGTACGGTACGGCAGCCCTGCCAGCTTCAGCAGTAGTTCGGCCTTCATGACGAACGGGCTGGCATCAGGCAGGCCAAAGGCGGGGCCGAAGGTATAGAGCGTGATCATTTGTCGTTGGCTCGTCGTATCGTCGTCGTAGTTCGCCTATTTCCAGTCACCCCGCAAGGCCAGCACCATCTGCTGGAGCCCTTCCGCCGACGCGGCGTCCGGCGCCACGGGTTCCCCCACCACAAGTTCGAGCCGGCTCAGGATGCCCCGCCGGAACGGGCGCGACATGGCCACCCCGCCCTTGCGCGAGAAAAAGCTGCCCCACAGGCCGCGCAACGCCATCGGCACCACGGGCACCGGCGTACGGCGGATAATCTGCTGCACGCCGCCCTTGAACGGGTTGATCTCGCCGGTGGCCGTGATCTTGCCTTCGGGAAAGATGCAGACGAGATCGCCGTCCTCGAGCGCGGCGGCCACGGCATCGTAGGCGCGCTGGAGCATCTTCGGGTCCTCATGCGCCGGCGCGATCGGAATCGCCTTGGCCTGCCGGAAGAACCACGACAGCAGCGGCACCTTGAAGATCCGGTGATCCATCACAAAGCGCACCGGGCGCGGGCTGGCCGCCATCAGCACCACGGCGTCGGCAAAGCTCACGTGGTTGCAGACCAGCACGGCGGGGCCCTGCTCGGGAATACGGTCGGAGTTGATGCGGCGCAGCCGGTAGATCGTATGGACCAGAATCCAGGCGATGAAGCGCAGCAGGAACTCAGGCACCAGCGTGTAGATATAGAGGGCCACCACGGCATTGAGCAGCCCCACCACCAGGAACAGCTGTGGGATGCTGTAGCCGGCCAGCGCCATGGCCACACCGAGCAGCGACGCCGCGATCATGAAGAAGCTGTTCAGGATGTTGTTCGCCGCAATGATCCGCGCCCGGTGCGTCGGCACGCAGCGGCTCTGGATCAGCGCATACAGCGGCACGCTGTAGAAGCCACCGAACATGGCCAGCAGGAACAGGTCCGCCAGCACGCGCCAGTGGCGCGGATCGTCCAGGAAGCCGCCGATGCCGCTCAGCGTGGCGCCGGCCGACTGGCCGTGGGTGGCCAGGTACAGGTCCACGGCGAACACGGTCATGCCGATGGAGCCAAACGGCACGAGGCCGATCTCCACGGTGCGCCCCGACAGCCGCTCGCACAGCAGGGAGCCCACGCCGATGCCTATCGAGAACATCGCCAGCAGCAGCGTGACCACGTTCTGGTCCCCGCCGAGCACGTCCCGGGCAAAGCTGAAGAAGGCCGTCAGGAACGTGGCGCCGAGGAACCAGAGCCAGGAAATGCCGAGCAGGCTCAGGAACACCACCCGCCGCTCGCGCGCGAGCATCAGGTTGCGCCACGTCTCGGTCAGCGGATTCCAGTTGATGCGCAGGTCCGGCTGGGGCGGTGGCGATACCGGCACGCGCTGCGACACCACCCGCCCCGCCACGGCGATCACCACGCAGGCGATGCCCACGTAGAGCGGCCCCACCACGGCGCCGCCGCGCATCACCCCGGCCAATTCCCCGCCGATCAGCGTGCCGATCAGGATGGCGACGAAGGTGCCCATTTCCACCAGCCCGTTTCCGCCCACCAGTTCCTGCTGGTCCAGGTGCTGCGGCAGGTACGCGAACTTCACCGGGCCGAACAGCGTGGAGTGCAGGCCCATCAGGAATGTACCAAAGTACAACAGCGGCGCACTGTGCCAGGCAAACCCGGCCAGCCCCAGCACCATGATGGCGATCTCGAGCGACTTCACGAGCCGGATCAGCCGCGATTTCTCGATCTTGTCGGCAATCTGGCCGCTGGTGGCGGAAAACAGGACGAAGGGTGCGATGAAGATGGCCGAGATCAGGAACGCCGCGCTGCGCGCATCGACGCCGTCGAACAGGGCCGTGTGATAGGTCACCAGCGAGGTGAAGGCGACCTTGAAGACGTTGTCGTTCATGGCCCCGAGGAACTGGGTCCAGAAGAACGGCGCGAAACGGCGTTCGCGCAACAGGCGAAACTGACTGTGCTGGCTTTGCGGGCTGTGTTGGCTCATGCAGACGGAAGCGGGCGGAGGTCGCTCGGCGGACTTCGTGGACCCCGGAACCCGCCGGGGCATCAGTTCGCCGCCATCATGCCAACAGTCTGGAGTGCAGGCAATAAAACTTCTGTTAAATCGCCCCCGGCCCCACCCGCCCGGGCCCGGCTGCCTTCAGTCGGTCTTCAGTCGGTCTTTTCCTCGGGCCAGTCGCGGATATAGGCCTTGAGCATGCGGTTCTCGAACCCCTGCTCTTCCACCACCGCCTTGGCCACGTCGTAGAACGAGATCACGCCCATCAGCGTGCGGTTGTCGAGCACCGGCAGGTAGCGGGTGTGGCGCTCCAGCATCATGCGGCGCACCTCGTTGACGTCCGTTTCCGGCGTGCAGGTCAGCGGCGCGTCGTCCATGACCTTGCGGATGCTGTGCGTGCCGAGCGTGCCGTGGTTGGCCGCCAGCGTCTCGATCAGCTCCCGGAAGGTCAGCATGCCGACCAGATCGCCGTATTCCATGACCACCAGCGAGCCGATGTCGTGCTCGGCCATGGTGTTGATGGCCACCAGCAGGGACGCATCCGGCGTGACGGTGTAGAGCGTGTTGCCCTTGATCTGCAGGATGTCGCTGACTTTCATGGTGGTGTCTCCGCTGCCCGGGTGTCTAGGCTGGTTCTGGTCTGTGGCCAGAGTTGGCCGATGCGGCGATCCTACCCAAACCGCCGTCTCTCGTAAAGGCGGCAAGTCTCAGCCGGTCTCATTGCGTTTTCAGAATCCTCCCCATTGCCAGAGCGGCGCACGGTGCTACGATGCCGGACGGAGACAACCTGCCGCCCACAACAGCCACTACAAGCGAACTCACCATGTCCGGTACCCGATTCGACACGCTGGCCCTGCACGCCGGCGCCGCCCCGGACCCCACCACCGGGGCCCGCGCCACACCGATCCACCTGACCACCTCCTTCGTGTTCCGGGACAGCGAGCACGCCGCGTCGCTATTCAATATGGAACGCGCCGGGCACGTGTATTCCCGCATCAGCAACCCCACGGTGGCGGTGTTCGAGGAGCGCGTGGCGGCCCTGGAGAATGGCGCCGGGGCCATCGCCACGGCGTCTGGCCAGGCCGCGCTGCACCTGGCCGTGGCCACGCTGATGGGCGCCGGCTCCCATGTCGTGGCGTCCACGGCGCTCTATGGCGGCTCGCACAATCTGTTGCACTACACGCTGCGGCGCTTCGGCATCGAGACCACCTTCGTCAATCCGCGCGATATCGACGCCTGGCGCGCCGCCATCCGCCCCGAGACGCGGCTGCTGTTCGGCGAGACACTGGGCAACCCGGGCCTCGACGTGCTCGACATCGAAACCGTGGCGCAGATCGGCCAGGACCACAAGATCCCGCTGCTGGTCGACTCCACCTTCACCACGCCCTACCTGCTGCGCCCGTTCGACCATGGCGCCGGCCTGCTGTACCACTCGGCCACCAAGTTCCTGGGCGGACATGGCACGACGATCGGCGGCGTGCTGTGCGAGGGTGGCACGTTCGATTTCGAGGCTTCGGGGCGCTTTCCGGAGCTGTCGGAGCCCTATCCGGGCTTCCACAACATGGTGTTTACCGAGGAAAGCACCGTGGCGCCGTTCCTGCTGCGCGCCCGGCGCGAGGGCCTGCGCGACTTCGGCGCCTGCATGAACCCGATGGCGGCGTGGCAACTGCTCCAGGGCATCGAGACCCTGCCGCTGCGCATGAGCCGGCATGTGGACAACACCCGCCGCGTGGTGCAGTTCCTGGCCGGGCACGCGATGGTCGAGTCGGTGGCCTACCCGGAGCTGGAGTCCCACCCCGACCACGCGCTGGCCAAGCGGCTGCTGCCACGCGGCTGCGGGGCGGTATTCAGCTTCAACCTCAAGGCGAACCGCGCGGCCGGCCAGCGCTTCATCGAAAATCTGACGCTGTTCTCGCACCTCGCCAATGTTGGCGATGCGCGCTCGCTGGTGATCCATCCCGCCTCCACGACACACTTCCGCATGGATGCCGACGCCCTGCGCGCGGCCGGCATCGGCGAGGGCACGATCCGGCTGTCGATCGGGATCGAGGACCCGGATGACCTGATCGACGACCTGAAGCGCGGCCTCAAGGCTGCCGAGAAAGCCATGGGAGGAAAAGCCTGATGGAACTGACCGTCTCGGGCCACCCGGCCTATGCCTATACCGGCGGCAAGCCGTTCGATCCCGCCCTGCCCTGCGCCGTGTTCGTGCACGGCGCGCAGAACGACCACAGCGTCTGGGCGCTCCAGACACGCTGGTTCGCCAGCCATGGCTTTGGCGTGCTGGCGGTGGACCTGCCCGGCCACAACCGCAGCCAGGGCGCCCCGCTGACCCGCGTGGAAGACATGGCCGACTGGGTCATGGCGCTGGTGGCCGCCGCCGGCGTCAAGGCGCCGGCGCTGGTCTTCGGCCACAGCATGGGATCGTTGATCACCCTGGAGTGCGCTGCGCGTCACCCCGAGGCCGTGCGCGCCATCGGGCTGCTGGCCACGGCCTATCCGATGAAGGTGTCTGATGCCCTGCTCGATGCCGCGCTCCACCGCGAGGACGAGGCCATCGCGATGGTCAACCAGTGGTCAATCTCCAGCCTCGCCAGCAAGCCGTCGTCTCCCGGGCCCGGCGCCTGGATGCATGGCGGCAGCCAGCGGCTGATGGAGCGCGTGGCGGCGCGCAACCCGGGTGCGCACGTGTTCCACAACGATTTCTCGGCCTGCAACGCCTACGCGCACGGCGAGGAAGCGGCCGCCGCCGTAATCTGCCCGGCGGTGTTCGTAATGGGGTCGAAGGACATGATGACGTCGCCGAAAGCCGCGCAAGCGCTGGCTGGCCGGATGCGCAACGCCACCCTGGTCACGGTGCCGAGCGGCCACGCGATGATGGGCGAGAAGCCGGACGAGGTGCTCGATACGCTGGCCGCCTTCGCGCGCAAGGTCGTGGCGAGCACCTAGACTGGAACCATAACAACACCGAACCCGGAGACGACCATGGCGCAAACCCACAGCCGCGAATTCGAGAGCTTTGCCGCGTTCTATCCGTATTACCTGAACGAGCACCGGGACCGGACCTGCCGCCGGCTCCATTTCGCGGGCTCGACGGTGGCGCTGGCCTGTCTGGCAGCGCTGGTGGTTACCGGCAACGCGTGGTGGCTGCTGGGTGCGGTGGTGTCCGGCTATGCGTTTGCCTGGGTGGGTCACTTCGGGTTCGAGAAGAACCGGCCCGCTACGTTCCGGCACCCGTTCTACAGCCTGATGGGCGACTGGGTGATGTACGCGGACATCCTGCGCGGGCGGATTCCGTTCTAGCCGGGAACCGGCCCGCCCGCCGAGTTCAGACCTGCCCGTGCCAGCCGGGCGGCACTACCTCCAGCGTGCGGCGTTGCGGGCCGCCTTCGTCCCCGGTATCGCCGCCGGCTCCCGGCGCCTCGTTGGCGGCAGGCGTCAGCAATTGCTGGCGGAACACAGCCTCGAGCGGCTGGTCCAGTTGGGGGTTGTCGAGCATCGACCGGAGCAGGTCGACGCCCTGCAGTTGCTGCGCCAGCGCCGTGCGCGGCAGGCGTGCGAGGTTCAGCACAAGGCGGTCGTACAGGGTGCGCAGCGTCACCTGGGACGGGTCACAGAGCAGCGCCCAGTGCGCCTGCCCGCGGTCCTGCTGGAGCTTGCCCACCAGGTGCAGGGTCTTGAGCTTGGCCAGCAGGCTGGCCAGATAGTCGGCTTCCATCCGCAGCTTGCGGCCCATGTCGAGTTCGCCCACGCTGCGCGGCACCTCCTCGCGGGCGCGGTAGAGCAGCAGCAGGATACCCAGCGCGTCGAAGAACTCGCTGCCGGCGAAGGTGCGGCGGCGCCAGTGGCCTTCCCGGATCACGGGCAGGTTGGCGGCGATGGTCGCCCCGAGCAGCGTGACCAGCCAGCTTACGTACATCCACAGCAGGAACAGCGGCAGCACCGCGAAGGTGCCGTAGACCGCCGTGTAGGTGGGAATATGGGTGATGAAGTAGCCGAACGCGCGCTTGGCCACCTCGAAGGCCACGGCGGCCACCACACCGGCCACGATGGCATCGCGCCAATCCACGTAGGCGTACGGCACGGCCATATAGAGGAAGGCGAAGGCCAGCGCCGAGAGCATCACCGGCACGGTGCTGACCATCAGCCCCATGCCCATCGGCATGGAGCCAACGTAGCCCATCGATACCGAAATCAGATAGGAGCTGACCGAGAGACTGGCGCCGATCAGCACCGGGCCCAGCGTCAGCACGGCCCAGAACACCAGCACCCGCTGCGCCAGCGGCCGGCGCCGCTTGACGCGCCAGATGGCGTTCAGCGCGTCTTCCACGGTCAGCATGGTCAGCACCGAGGTCACCATCAGGCCCGCCAGACCCAGCGCGGTCAGCCCGCGCGCGCTCTTGGCGAACTGGCCGAGGTAGCGTGAGACCGAATCGCTGATATTGCCGCCGGGAATCAGATTCTGGAACAGGAAAGCCTCGATCTGGCCGCGGAAGTCCCGGAACACCGGAAACGCGGCCAGCAGCGCGAACGCCACGGTCAGCACGGGCACCACGGCCAGCACGGTGGTGAAGGTCAGACTGGCGGATACCTGGGGCAGGCGGTCCTCGCCGGCGCGGCGCAAGGCGTAGCGCGCGAGCGCGCGCACCTTCTGCAAATTCCACTCCCTGCGCAGGCGGGCGATACGTGCGGCGGACATGCGGGGGCTAGCTCCTGAGTCTTATAGCGGGGCCCAACTATAATACGCGCATTGTTTCGCGGCGCCGGTCCGGGCCGCCCCTCCCGATCCACGACTGAACACCCGACTCCGCGATACCTTGGCCGCCCTTCCCATCCTGGTCCTGTACTACAGCCGTCACGGCAGCACCCGCAAACTCGCCGAACTGATCGCCACCGGCATCGACAGCGTGCCCGGCGCACAGGCCCGGCTGCGCACCGTGCCGCCGGTGTCCACCGTCTGCGAGGCCACCGCGCCCGACATCCCGCCCGAAGGCGCCCCGTACGCCGAACTGCGCGATCTGGAGGAATGCGCCGGACTGTCACTGGGCAGCCCCACCCGGTTCGGCAATATGGCCGCGCCGATGAAGTATTTCCTCGATGGCACCGTCGCCCAGTGGCTGTCCGGCGGCTTGTCCGGCAAGCCCGCCTGCGTGTTCACGGCCACCGGCAGCCTGCACGGCGGGCAGGAAACCACGTTGCTGTCGATGATGCTGCCGCTGTTCCACCACGGCATGCTGGTGATGGGCCTGCCCTATTCGGAGCCCGGCCTGATGACCACCACGGCCGGCGGCACGCCCTACGGCCCGAGCCATTTCGCCCATGTGGACAATCGCGGCCCGGTCACCGACCAGGAAGCCGCGCTGGCCACGGCCATGGGCCGGCGCCTGGCCGAGACCGCGCTGAAGCTGGCCGGAGGGTCACGATGACCGCTCCGATGACCGCCCGGCCCGTTGGCAGTGACGGCGACCTCCACAGCGCGGCGCTCTGGCGCGTCAGCGTGGCCAGCCTGCTGGCGCTGGTGGCGCTCTGCATCGCCTGGGAGTGGTTCCTCGCCCCGCTGCGGCCCGGCGGCTCGTGGCTGATCCTCAAGTTCGTCTTTCTGCTACCGGTGCTGCGCGGCGTGCTGGCGCGCAACCGGTACACGATGCAGTGGTCGTCGATGTTGATCCTGCTCTATTTCACCGAAGGCATCGTGCGCGCCACCAGCGACCGCGCGCCGTCGTCGCTGCTGGCCTGGGCCGAGGTGGCCCTCACGCTGGTGTTCTTCTTCAGCACCATCCTCTACCTGCGCCCGTACAAGCGCCGCGCGCGGGCACGGCAGCAAGCCATCCAGCCCCCCTCCCCCGACACCCGACCATGACCGCTCCGCACCTGGATTCGTTCCTCGACCTCTGCCGCGCCGCAGTGGGCCCGCAACACGTGCTGACCGAGGCCGCCGACAAGGCCCCCTACCTGACCGACTGGCGCCAGCGCTACACCGGCGATGCCTTGGCCGTGCTGCGCCCCGGCAGCACCGAGGAAGTGGCCGCATTGGTCCACGCCTGCCACGCCCACAAGCTGGCCGTGGTGCCGCAGGGCGGCAACACCGGCCTGTGCGGCGGCGCCACGCCCGAGGCTGGCCCGACCGCCGCGGCCGGCGTGGTGGTGCTGTCGCTGCAACGGATGAACCGGGTGCGCCATGTGGACCCGCTCAACAATACGATTACCGTGGAAGCCGGCGTGATCCTCCAGCAGTTGCAGGATGTGGCGCGCGAGCATGGCCGCCTGTTCCCGCTGAGCCTGGCGGCCGAGGGCAGCTGCACGATTGGCGGCAACCTGTCCACCAATGCCGGCGGCACGGCGGTGCTGCGCTATGGCAACACGCGCGAGCTGTGCCTGGGGCTGGAGGTGGTGACGGCCAAGGGCGAGGTCTGGGACGGCCTGCGCGGCCTGCGCAAGGACAACACCGGCTACGACCTGCGCGACCTGTTCATCGGCGCCGAAGGCACGCTCGGCATCATCACGGCGGCGGTCATGAAGCTGTATCCGCTGCCCCGGGCGCGCGTCACGGCGCTGGCGGCGGTGCAGAGCCCGCGCGCCGCGCTGGCGCTGCTGGCCATCGCCCAGTCCCACGCCAGCGCCATGCTCACCGGCTTCGAGCTGATGTCCGCGATGTGCATGGACCTCGTGCGCAAGCATTACCCGCAGCTGCGCTACCCCTTCACGGCGGCCACCGACGCCCATCCGCAGCTGGTGCTGCTGGAGCTGTCCGACAGCGAGGGCGAGGCGCACGCCCGGGCCATCTTCGAAACGATGATGGAAGCGGCCTTCGAAGCCGGCGTGGTCACCGACGCCGTGGTGGCCGAATCCGTGCAGCAGTCGCGCGATTTCTGGAACCTGCGCGAGCACATCCCGATGGCGCAGGTCGAGGAAGGCAAGAACATCAAGCACGATATTGCCGTGCCGGTCTCGCGCGTGGCGGACTTCATCGAGACCACCGACGCGCTGGTCCAGGACGCCTTCCCGGGCGCCCGCATGGTCACCTTCGGCCATCTGGGCGACGGCAACCTGCACTACAACGTGTCCCCGCCGGTGGGGGTGGATCACGAGCAGTTCCTGATCCATCAGGACGCCATCAACCTGATCGTCCACAACAGCGTGCAGTCGCACAACGGGTCGATCTCGGCCGAGCATGGCCTGGGCCAGCTCAAGCGCGAGGAGAACCGGCGCTACAAGAGCGAGGTGGAACTGGGAATGATGCGCGCCATCAAGCAGGCGCTGGACCCGCAGGGGCTAATGAATCCGGGGAAGGTGCTCTGACCGGCCCGGGTCTTCATCGTCATCGGAATCATCCAGATCGGGCAGCGCGCCGGGGGTCTCGAACAGCTCGTCGCACAGCGCGCGGCCCTCGGCAGTCAGCCGGGCGGTGCCCCGCCCTGACTCGTCGATCTCGGCCTCGGCCAGGTCCGCCTCGGCCAGTTGCGTCAGCACGCGCCGCAGCACGCTCATCTGCACTGCCGCGCGCTTGCTGAGGCGGGCCAGCGAGAGCGCCCCGCCGCCGGGCTCCCGCGCGGCCTGCCACAGGGCACCGAGGATGCCGGCCAGTACCGGATCGAGCGTGTCCTCATCGGCATTGTCTTCTGGTTGATTCATGCGCTTGTCTCCTTGCCGGGCGCCGCCTCTGCGAGCGACGTCACCAGTTTGCCCAGCGTCACGACGGCCGCTTCCACCTCGGCCGACCATGCGCTGCTGTAGTTAAGGCGGATGTAATGCGTGTACGTGGGCACCGGCGAGAAGATGTGCCCCGGCGCCACGGTAATCCGCCGCTCCAGCGCCGCGTGATACAGCGCCATGGCGTCCACGCCCTCGGGCAACTCCACCCAGAGCACGTAGCCGCCGGCCGGCCGCGACACACGCGTGCCGGCCGGAAAAAAGCGCCGCACCGCCGCCGCCATGATATTGGCCTGCTGCGCATAGGTCTTGCGCACGCGCCGCAGGTGGTAGTCGTAGCCGTCGTTCTTCAGGAATTCGGCGATGGCCAGCTGGGGAATCGCCGGCGTGGTCAGCGTGTTCAGGAACTTGAGCCGCTCCACCTGATCCCGGTAGCGCCCCGGCAGCGCCCAGCCGATGCGGTAGGCGTTGGTCAGCGTCTTGGAGAACGACGAGCAGTGCAGCACGATGCCAGCCTTGTCGTAGGCCTTCAGCGAGGTGGGATGCACATCGCCGTAGTACAGCTCGCCATAGACATCGTTCTCGATGACCGGAATGTCGCGCTCGGTGAGCAATTTGACGAGTGCCTGCTTGCGTTCGTCCGACATCTGGAAGCCGAGCGGATTCTGGAAGTTCGGCATGACCATGCAGGCGGCCACGGGCCGTTCGTCGAACAGGCGGGCCAGCGCCTGCACGTCGATGCCTTCCACCGGATCCGTCGCCACCTCCACGGCGCGCATGCCCAGCCGCTCGATGGCGTGCAGCATCGCATAGTAAGTCGGCGATTCCACGGCGATGGTGTCGCCCGGCTTGGCCACCGCCCGGAGGCACAGGTTGATGGCCTCGGTGGCGCCGATCGTCACGATCACCTCGTTCGGGTCCACCGCCTGGCCGTTTTCCAGGTAGCGCCGCGTGATCTGGCGGATCAACTGGGGCGAGCCGGGCGGCAGGTCGTCCAGCAGGCTCCACGACTCGTAGCGTTTGCCGATGGCGTTGGCGTACTGGATGATCCGCTGCCACGGGAACAGCTTGGCGTCGGGATAGGGGGAGCCGAGCGGGACGGCGTCGTCGGCGCGGATCGAGCGCAGCGTGGACAGCACCAGCGCGCTCACGTCCACCGGCGACGGGCGGGCCGCCGGGCGGGTCGGCTGGAGGTCGATGGCCGGCTCGCCGGGCCGGGCGCGCACGAAGTAGCCGGACTGCGGCCGGCTCTCCAGCATGCCGCGCGACTCCAGCAGCAAATAGGCCCGGATGACCGTGGTAATGCTCAGGCGATGATGCTGGGCGGCCTGCCGGACCGACGGAATCTTCTCGCCGGGCAGCAGCACGCCTTGCTGCACCAGCGCCTCGATCTCGGCCGCGAGCTTTTCATACAGGGTCACACCGCCAACCTTTCGCCACGTCAGGGTTCATCGGAACGCTGGCGGGCGGGGCGGGGTTGCCCTATTCGGTCACCGTGGTCACCGCGGCCGCCTGTGCCGCCTGTGCCGCCTGTGCCGCCTGTGCCAGCGGCTCAGATCGTAATACGGATTGGGATTTTCCGGGCGGCGACGTGTATTCGACAAAGCCGTCCTGCCGGCAGAAGCTCAGCAGCCGCAGCCCGGCCTGCTCGGCAATGCGGATGGCGAGCGCCGTGGGCGCCGAGATCGTCGCCAGCATCTGGATATGCATGCGCGCGGCCTTGCGCACCAGCTCGTAGCTGGCGCGGCTGGACAGGAACACGAAGCCCTCGTCCATCACCACGCGGCGCCGGGCCAGGTGGCCGATCAGCTTGTCCATGGCGTTGTGCCGCCCCACGTCCTCGAAGGCGTGGAGCACCTCGCCATCGGGCCCGCACCAGGCGGCGGCATGCACGCCGCCGGTGGTGCGCATCAGCATCTGGTGGGCCGGCAGGCCGGCGGCGGCGCGCTGGATCACCTCGCGCGACGGCACGATGCGATGGCGCGGCACCGGCATCCGCACGGGCTGGAGGTCCAGCAGTTGCAGGCTTTCCACCCCGCACACGCCGCAGCCGGTGCGGCCGGCCAGCGAGCGGCGGCGGTCCTTCAGCGCCATGAACGCGCGGTGGCCGATCTCGATGCGGACTTCGATGCCGGCGATGCCATCCAGGCCACCGTCCACGCAGGCCGGCTGCACCTCGACATCGTAGATCTCCTTGATGCTGTCCACGATGCCCTCGGTCAGCGAGAACCCGACCGCGAACACCTCCAGGTCCAGCGGTGTGGCCATCATCACGGCATGCGAGATGCCGTTGTAGACCAGCGCCACCGGCACTTCCTCGGCCACGTTGTCCAGGTCGACCGTGCGGGCGTCGCCTTTGTGACGGGCGACCTGCCGCTGGGCGTAGCCCAGTTCCGCCTCGCTCATGCCGCTGCTTGCGCTGACGCAGCCCGGGCCAGCAGCACCGGGATCGACTTCGAAGTCGGCGTGCCGGAGCGGTCGCCGATGCTCTCCAGCGGCACCAGCGGATTGGTTTCCGGGTAGTAGGCGCCCAGGCAGCCGGCCGGGATGTCGTAGTCCACCAACAGGAAGTCCCTGGCATGGCGCGTCACGCCGTCTTCCCAGACGCTGGTGATATCCACGCGCTCGCCCTCGGCAAACCCCAGCCGCGCGCGGTCCGCCGCGTTGATGAACACCACCCGGCGCAGGCCGAACACGCCGCGATAGCGGTCGTCCAGCCCATAGATCGTGGTGTTGTACTGGTCGTGCGAACGCGTGGTCATCATCACCAGCAGGTCGTCGCCGTAGCGGGCGCGGGCGCGCTGGATCGGGGTGTCCTTGTCGATCGCATGGACCAGGAACTGGGCCTTGCCCGATGCGGTGCGCCACACGCGGTTGCGCGAGGCCGGCGTCAGGTGGAAGCCGCCCGGGTGCGCCACGCGCTCGTTGTAGCGCTCGAAGCCGGGGATCACGCGCTCGATGGCATCGCGGATGCGCGCATAGTCCTGCGCGTACCAGTGCCAGTCCACCTTGTCCGAACCCAGCGTGGCGGCGGCCATGCCGGCCACGATGGCGGTCTCGGACCGCAGCTCCGGCGAGGCCGGCTTGTTCATGCCGTAGGAGATATGCACCATGCAGACCGAATCCTCGACGGTCACGCCCTGGGCCACGCCGCCCTGGAGGTCGATCTCGGTACGGCCGAGGGTCGGCAGCAGCAGCGCGTCCTTGCCGATCACGAGGTGGCTGCGATTCAGCTTGGTCGCGATGTTCACGGTCAGGTCGCACTGGCGCAGCGCTTCCCAGGTGCGCGGGGTGTCCGGCGTGGCGATCGAGAAATTCCCGCCCAGGCCGATGAACACCTTGACCTTGCCGGCCAGCATCGCGTTGATGGCGGCCACCACGTCCTGGCCATGTTCGCGCGGCGGCTCGAAGTCGAACGCGGCGCCCAGGCGGTCCAGGAAGGCCTCGTCCGGCTGTTCCTCGATGCCCATCGTGCGGTCGCCCTGCACGTTCGAATGCCCGCGCACCGGCATCAGGCCGGCGCCGGGGCGGCCGATATTGCCGCGCAGCATCATCACGTTGGACAGCAGCTGGATCGTGCTGACCGAGTTCTTGTGCTGCGTAATGCCCATGCCCCAGCAGGCGATGGTGCGCTCGCTCTTGACGTAGACTTCGGCCAGCGCGTCGATGTCTTCGCGCGGGACGCCCGATTCGGCCACGATGTCGGCCCACGATTCGGCGCGCAGGTCGGCTGCGAAGGCTTCGAAGCCGGCCGTGTGCTCGGCCAGGAAGTCCACGTCCACCACGCGCTTGCTGCCGGTAGCGATGGCTTCGTCATCGAGTTCGATCACGCGCTTGCCGAGGCCCTTGATCAGCGCGAAGTCGCCGGCCAGCTTGGGGCGGACGAACATCGACGCAATCTTGGTGCTCTGCCCCGTCACCATCTCGGAGACGTGCTGCGGGCTCGTAAAACGCTGAAGTCCGCGCTCCTTGAGCGGGTTGATCGACACGATGGCCGCGCCCCGCTTGGCGCAGTCGCGCAGCTCGTTCAGCATGCGCGGATGGTTCGTCGCCGGATTCTGTCCAAAAACAAGGACGGCGTCGGTCAGCTGGAAGTCGTCCAGCAGCACCGTGGCCTTGCCCACGCCCACCGTCACCGGCAGGCCACGGCTGGTGGCCTCGTGGCACATGTTCGAGCAATCGGGGAAGTTGTTGGTGCCGACCATGCGCACGAACAGCTGGAACAGGAAGGCGGCCTCGTTGCTGGCGCGGCCCGAGGTGTAGAACGTGGCGGCGTTGGGGTCGTCCAGCTGGTTCAGATGCCGGGCGATCAGCTGGAACGCGTCCTGCCAGGCCACCGGCTGGTACTTGTCGGTGGCGGCGTCGTAGACCATGGGGTGGGTCAGGCGGCCGTGCTGCTCGAGTTCGAAATCGGACTGGGCCATTAGCGCCGTCACGGTGTGATCGGCAAAGAACTCGGGCGTCACGCGCTTGCTGGTGGCCTCGGCGGCCACGGCCTTGACGCCGTTTTCGCAGAATTCGAAGGTCGAGGCGTGCTGGCGGTCAGGCCACGCGCAGCCGGGACAGTCGAAGCCGTCCGGCTGGTTCTGCTTGAACAGGGTCTTGTACTTGCCGCCTGCAACCTTCTCCTTGATCAGGTTGACAGCGACTTGCTTCAGGGCGCCCCAGCCGGCGGCCGGGTGCGTGTAGGGGGCAACATGCCCCTTCTCTGGGGTAGGGATACTCATCGGGGGGCGACTCGCAATCAAGTGCTCGGAGCGCGGCCCGGTTATCCGTGATGTCGGCGCATCCGCAGCGATTGATGCAGACTAGGCGCGATTGATGAGTGGAGGGACGTACAGAACACCTGCGGGCGAAAGAGTACAGTTTGCGCCATCGCGGTGCAGCAATGCAAAACTGTACTTAGGTGTTAGTGAACACTACCCCGGTATGGCAAGCCCGTATTGAATCGACTCAGTCCGGCTGCTGCGGCGTGCTGCTGAGAATGTCTTCCAATTGTGCGCTCATCGGGATGTTCAGCCGCTCCCCGGTGGGCAGCCGGCTCAGGAACCACTGCTTGTAGAGCCGCTCCAGTTCGCCCGTGGTGATGAGGTCGCGCACGGCGCGGTCCACCACCGCCGCGAACTGTGGATCGTCCTTGCGCAGCATGATCCCGTAGGGGTCGTAGGACAGGAAATCGCGCGTCACATCGAACTGCTTGCCCGCGCCGGACTTGGCCAGGAAGCCGTAGAGCAGCACGTCGTCGCCGGCGTAGGCATCGGCGCCGCCGTGGCGCAGCACCTCGAAGGCATCGGCATGGTCGCGCGCCCGGATCACCTTGAGGTTCAGGGCGAAGCGGGTGGAGAGCTTCTCCAGCGCATCGGCATTGGTGGTGCCGGCGGTGGCCACCACGGTCTTGCCCTTGAGGTCGCGGAAGGTCTTGATGGCGGAGCCGCGCGGCACCATCAGCTTGGTCCCGGCGATAAAGATCACCGGCGAGAACGCCACCACCTTCAGCCGTTCGGCGTTGCGCGTGGTGGAACCGCATTCGAGATCGACCTTGCCCGAAGTCACGGCATCGAAACGGTTTTCCGAGGTCACCGGCACCCACTGGATGGCGAGGTCACGCCCCACCTCCGCCGCCGCGGTCTGGACGATGGCCGTGCAGACGTCGATGGAATAGCCGATCGGCCGCCGCGCCTGGTTCAGGTAGGAGAACGGCAGCGATGATTCCCGGTAGCCGATGATCAGGCTGCCGGTGTCCTTGGCCTTGCGCAGCGTGCCGGAGAGCGCGCCGGTGTCCTGCGCGACGGCGGCGCCAAGACAGGCAAGCCAGCACACGGCCGCCGCCGCCGCGCCGGCCAGCCATCTGGGCGAACCCCGGGACAGATGAGGGAGACGGAGAATGGACATGGCATCAGGCCTGTGCGGTCCCAGGCTTGTGCAGCGGCGGCCCGCCGCCCTCGTCCACGCCGCCCTCGCTGCCTTCACCCCGATCCCCGAGCGTGGATTCGCTCGACAACTGCCCTTCCCACTTCGCCACCACGGCCGAGGCAATCGAGTTGCCCACGGCATTGGTGGCCGAGCGGCCCATGTCGAGGAACTGGTCCACGCCCATGATCAACAGCAGCCCCGCCTCGGGGATGTTGAACTGGTTCAGCGTGGCGGCAATCACCACAAGTGACGCACGCGGCACCCCCGCCATCCCCTTCGAGGTCAGCATCAGCAACAGCAGCATCGTGATCTGGGTGGCCAGCGGCAGGTGGATGTCGTACGCCTGGGCGATGAACAGCACGGCGAAGGTGCAGTACATCATCGACCCGTCCAGGTTGAACGAGTAGCCCAGCGGCAGCACGAAGCTGGAAATCTTGCGATTGACGCCGAAGCGGTCCAGCGCGTCGAGCATCTTCGGATACGCCGCCTCGGAACTGGCCGTGGAGAAGGAAATCAGGAACGGCTCGCGGATCAGCCGGATCAGGGAGACGATGCGGCGGCCCAGGAACGCCCAGCCGGCCAGCGCCAGCAGCCCCCACAGCACGAACAGCGACAGGTAGAAGCTGCCCATGAACTTGGCGAAGGTCAGCAGGATGCCCAGCCCCTGCGTGGTCACCGTGGAGGCAATCGCCGCGAACACGGCCAGCGGCGCCATCCACATCACGGCGCCGGTGATCTTCAGCATCACCTGCGCGAGATCTTCGATCACCCCGGCCATGCGCGCACCGCGCTCGCCCAGCGCCGCCAGCGCCGTGCCGAAGAAGATCGAGAACACCACGATCTGCAGGATCTCGTTGTTGGCCATGGCCTCGGCCACGGATTTCGGCACCAGATGCGCGATGAAGTCCTTGAGCGTGAAGGCGTTGGTCTTGAGATTGGTGGCGGCGCCCACGTCGGGCAGCGGCAGGCCGATGTTGATGCCGGGCTGGAGCACCGTGGCCATGATCAGGCCCAGCGTCAGCGACACCAGCGAGGCCGTGATGAACCACGCCAGCGCCTTCACGCCCACGCGGCCCACGGTGCTGGCGTCCCCCATATGGGCGATGCCCATGACCAGCGTGGAGAAGACCAGCGGCGCGATGATCATCTTGATCAGCCGCAGGAAGACATCGGTGATGACGGAGATGTAGCCGGCCACATCCTTGGCCAGCTTGGGGTCGGGAAAGGCCGTGTGGCACGCGTAGCCGACCACGCCGCCCAGGATCATCGCAATGACGATGTAGGTCGTGATACTGGACTTCTTGCTCATGACGACTCCTTGGGCTGCCGCATCGAACAGGTCCTGCGCCGGGGCCGGCACTTAACGATAGAACGCGGATGCGAAATGCCCAAATACGAAGTCACGCGGATGGTGCATGTGGATCGGACGCCACGCAGCTACCGGCTGTCAGTCAGCCCGTCCCGGGTCGGCGCAGCAGGTGCCACTGTTACCACTGTTGCCACTGGTGCCACTGGTGCCACTGGTGCCACTGGTGCCACTGGTGCCTCCCGCGGCGCCGCGTGCTTGAGCGAGCCGTAGCGGTTGGCGTAGAGCCAGGTGAATTCCGCCCCCAGCAGGAAGATCTGCGCGGAGTAGTAGACCCACATCAGCAACACCACGAGCGAGCCGGCCGCGCCATAGCCGGACGCCACCCCGCTCTTGCCGATGTAGAGCCCGATCAGGAACTTGCCGATGCTGAACAGCACGGCGGTGACAGTGGCGCCGAGCCAGACGTCCGGCCAGCGCACGGCGGCGTGGGGCATGATCTTGTAGATCATGGCGAAGACGACGGTCACCATGGCCACGCTGACGAGCAGGTCGAGCACATGGCCGAGCAGTTCGCCGTCGAACAGCGGCCCCCACACCCGCCCCAGCGCTGCAAGCCCGGCGCTGGCCAGCAGCGAGACGATCAGCAGGAAGCCAATGCCCAGCACCATCCCGAAAGACAGCAGCCGCGCGCGCAGCAACGCCAGAATGCCGGACGCTTTCTTGCGCTCCGGCACCTGCCAGATGCGGTCCAGCGCGCTCTGGAGTTCGGCGAACACTGTGGTGGCGCCAATCAACAGCGTCACCGTGCCGACCAGCGCGGTCAGCGTGCTGAGACCGGGGTCGCTGAGCGCGAGGAGCATGTTCTCGATGGCCTCCGCGCCTTCCGCGCCGATCAGCCCGGTGAACTCGCTCATCACCGCCCCGCGCGCCGCCTCGGCCCCAAAGACCATGCCGGCCACCGAGATCACGATCAGCAGCAGCGGCGCGATCGAAAACACCGTGTAGTAGGCCAGCGCGGCGCCCATGCTGGGCGCGTAGTCGTCCATCCACGCGGTCACGCTGTCGCGCATCAGGCCGTAGGCCTGACGGAGGGAGATGGGTCGCCAGCGCATCGCCGCGCCTGCTCCGTGGATTTACTTCTTCGGCTGGTCCTGCCCCACCGGCACCGGCCCCTTGCCCGGCACATGCTTCACGAGGTCGGACGTGGCCCAGTCGCTGCCGTGATCGCGCGGCTTTTTCTGGTCGCGGTTGTCTTCGCCATAGTGCGGCGGCCCCGAGGCGGGGTCGCGCGGCGTGCCATCGGGCCAGACGCCGCCGTCGCTGCGGCGGTGCACGCTGTGCGCATCGCCGTGTTCGGTGAGTTTCCCATCGGCTGGTTTGGTCATCTTCGTCTCCGGTCATGGCATAGCGGAACCAAGAGAAGCGAATTCCATACCCGGCCCCGGGGCACGGCCCAGCACCACCGGGCGGGTTGCGGGCGGGCCACCAACCGGCAAAAACTACACACCCGCCCGTGCGCCGCCTATATTGGAATGTATCCAATCCATCACAGGAGACCTCGATGCGCTTCCCTTTGCGCTGGATGCAAGCCGATTTGCCACGTGCAGCCGCCACTGCCGCCATGCTGCTCGCACTGGCGGCCTCGGGCGTGGGACTGGGCGGATGCTCGACCGCGCCCGTGGACCCGTCGGCCAAATCGACGTCCGCCTCTGCCAGCGCTCCGCAGGCCGACGCCCTGCCCTCCTGGCGCGACGGCCCCGCGAAGCAAGCCATCGTCAAGTTCGTCTCCGACGTGACGCGCCAGGGCTCGCCCACCTACGTGCCGCCCGAGCAGCGCGTGGCCGCCTTCGACAATGACGGCACGCTGTGGAGCGAGCAGCCGCTCTACTTCCAGTTCTTCTTCCTGCTCGATCAGGTCAGGGCCGCCGCGCCCCAGCATCCGGAATGGCGCAACAACCCAGCCTTCAAGGCCCTGATGGCCAACGACCTGGCCAAGGTGATCGCCAACGAGAAGCAGCTGTTGCAGTTGATTGCCGTCGCCAACAGCGGCATGAACGTGGATGACTACGACAAGACCATCCGCAACTGGATCGCCAGCGCGCGCCACCCGAAGTTCAATCGGCCCTACACCGACCTGGTCTACCAGCCGCAGCTGGAGCTGCTGTCCTACCTGCGCGCAAACGGCTTCAAGACGTACATCGTGTCCGGCGGGACCATCGAGTTCATGCGGCCCTGGGTGGAGCAGGCGTACGGGATTCCGCCCGAGCAGGTGGTCGGCTCGACGCAGGCGGTGCGCTATGGCATGTCCAACGGCAAGCCGGCGCTGGTGCGTGACCCGAAGCTGGAGTTCATCAACGATGGCCCCGGCAAGCCGGTTGGCATCTATCGCCATATTGGCCGCCGGCCGATCCTGGCCGTGGGCAACTCGGATGGCGACTTCCAGATGCTGGAATACACCACCACCGGCGACGGCCCGCGCCTGGCCGTGCTCGTGCATCACGACGATGCCGAGCGGGAATTCGCCTACGACCGCGCGTCCAAGATCGGCAAGCTGGACAAGGCGCTCGACGCCGCGAAAGTGCGCGGCTGGACCGTCATCAGCATGAAGCAGGACTGGCAGGCGGTGTACCCGAAGCGATAGGGATAGGGTTAGCGACAGGGTTAGCGCCCCGCGCCCCGCGCCCGCTACGGCATGATTCCGATGTAGCGCCCGCGCGGGCGGATCACCTGCCCCACGCCCAGTTGCTCCAGGCTGTGCGCCAGCAGGCCGATGCTGCGCGCCGTGGCGAACAGGGCGAACGCGGCGTCGTCCGGCAGGTGGTAGTGGATGACCAGCGCCGCCAGCGCCACGTCGATATTGGGCTGCAGGCCGGTCAGCCGGGTGGCCTTCTCGATAAAGCGCGTGATGACATCGGGCGGATCGAACAGGGCCAGCAGCGCCACCGCGCGTGGGTCCCCATCGGGATAGAGGTGATGGCCGAACCCGGCCAGCGGCAATCCGGTGGACAGGTAGTGGGCAATCACCTGATCCTCGCCCAGCCGCTCCACCTCGTTGAACAGCGCCTTGACCCGGCCGGACGCATCGCCGTGCAACGGCCCGGACAGCGTGGTCAGCCCCGCCAGCAGGCAGGCCGGCAGCGAGGCGCCCGTGGACGCCGCGATACGCGCCGCGAATGCCGAACTGGTCAGCTCATGGTCCACCAGCAGCACCATTGCGGTCCGCAGCAGATCCGCCACCTGCGGCGACTGCTGCCACCCCTGCGCAAAGCGGAGGTGCAAGGGCTGCTGCCCCGCCTGCGCGCCAAAGGCGTTGGCCAGTTGGCCAACCAGCTCCTGCGCTTCCAGATGCAACACCCGCGTCATGCGCCCATGCGTGGAGTGGCCCGTGGCCGCCAGCGTGGCCAGCGTATGGAAGGCCGCCACGCGCCCGGGCTCGGCAACGCTTGCCGTCGATGAGAAATCGACGGTCTGTCCGGCATCCCAGAGCAGGTGCGCCACCTCTTCCAGCGTGGCCGATCCGGCCAGCGTCACGGCGTCCTGCCCCCGGTAGTACAGCCGCTCGCGCACGAAGGTCGAGAGCGCGGTGGGGATGCTCGGCTCCGCGCCGAACAGCGTGTTGGTGGCCAGCGTCTCGTGCTTGCGCCCGGCCTGCTTGCGCCGGGCGAGGCCGGCCACATCCTCGGCCCGATAGAGGCTGCGCCGCGTGTCGGCAGGGTCGGACATGACCTCAAGCTTGCCCCGGCTCACGTAGGCATAGAGCGTTTGCGGCCGCACGCCAAGTCGGCTGCACGCCTCGTCCATCGATATCCAGGTTCCCATGTTGACGCTTCCCGTACGAATTTATATTGATTTTATATATCAATCTTGCCTCGTTAATCAACTATTACATACCATGCATCCATCAACAACACCCCAGCGCTACGCACATGAAGCCGCAAATCCTCCAGCTGAACCCGATCCTGATCCCGGCGGCCAATGACGAACTGGCCAGCCGCTACGTGGTGCACAAGTACTTCGAGATTGCCGACCAGGCGGGCTGGCTGCGCGAGCACGGCGCGTCCATCCAGGCGGTGATCACCGGCGGGCACACCGGGATTTCGCGGGCGATGCTGGAGCAGTTGCCGGCCCTGAAGGTGGTCGCCGTCAATGGCGTGGGCACCGATGCGGTGGACCTGGCCTACTGCCGCGAGCGCGGCCTGGCGGTGACTGCCACGCTGGGCGCGCTGACCGAGGACGTGGCCGATCTGGCCATCGGCCTGCTGATTGCCGCCTGCCGCAATATCTGTGCGGGCGACCGCTTCGTGCGGGACGGCCAGTGGGAACTGCATCCGCAGCCCAGCGCCATTCCGCTGGCGCGCCGGTTCAGCGGCATGCGCGTGGGCATCGTCGGCATGGGCCGGGTCGGGCGCGCCGTGGCCACGCGGGCAGCGGCGTTCGGCTGCCCCATCCGCTACACCGACCTGCGGGCCATGGACGACGTGCCGCACACCTTCGTGGCAAACCTGCTGGATCTGGCCCGCGAGAGCGACGCGCTGGTGCTGTGCGCCGCCGCCGACAAGGCCGAAGGCATCATCGATGCCGCCGTGCTGGACGCGCTCGGCCCGCAGGGCTACCTCGTCAACGTGGCGCGCGGCCGGCTGGTCAACGAAACGGATCTGGCCGATGCCATCGTCGCCGGGCGCATCGCGGGCGCGGGCCTCGATGTGTTCGTGGATGAGCCGCGCGTGCCCCGGGCACTGCGCCAGTCGGACCGCACCACGCTGCAGGCGCACCGCGCCAGCGCCACCTGGGAGACGCGCGGCGCCATGGCGCAGATGGTGCTCGACAGCGTGTCGCAGGGGCTGGCGGGCGAGCGTCCGGCCATGAGCCTGACCACCTGAGACCGCGATGGATTTCGTCTTCCCACCGGCCCCACCGGTCTCGCTGCCGGTCTTGGGTGACACCGCGCGGTTTCCCATCGCCCGGGTCTTTTGCATCGGCCGCAACTATCGATGGGACCCGGCCGAGCCGGCGCCCCAGGCCATGCCCGCGTGGTTCATGAAGCCGGCGACGGCCGTGGTGCCGGCCCGGGGCGAGCTGCCCTATCCGCCGGAGACGGCCGAGTTCTGCCACGAGGTGGAACTGGTGGTGGCCATCGGCCGGGGCGGGCGTGACATCGATCCGGCACAGGCCGAGGCGCAGCACATCTGGGGCTATGCCGTCGGGCTGGACCTGACCCGGCGCGACTTGCAGCAGCAAGCCAAGCGCGTCGGCGGCCCCTGGGAGCCCGCCAAGGCCTTCGACCACTCGGCGCCGTGCAGCGCCCTCGTGCCCGCCGCCACCTGCGGCCATCCCCACGAAGGCGCGATCCAGCTGGCCGTGAACGGTGTCGAGCGGCAGCGCGCGGACCTCTCAGGCCTGCTCTGGCCGGTGCCGGAGCTGGTGGCGATGCTGTCCCGATCCGTGACGCTGATGCCGGGCGACCTGATCTTCACCGGTACGCCGGTGGGCGTCGGGCCCTTGCAGCCCGGCGATGTCATCCAGGCCAGCGTGGCGGGGATCGGCGAGCTAGCGCTGACCGTCGCCCGCTGAAGACCATCCGCCACAACATATATATATAGGAGACCCCCTTGAACGCACCCCGCAAGATCGCCCTCGTCACCGGCGCCGGCAGCGGCGTGGGCCGCCTGACGGCCATCGCCCTGCTCAATGACGGCTGGACCGTCGTGCTGGCCGGCCGGCGCGCCGAGCCGTTGCAGGCGCTGGCTGCCGAGGCCGCCGAACGTGGCCAGGCCGCCATGGCGGCGCCCACCGACGTGACCGACCCGGCCAGCGTGCAGGCCCTGTTCGACACCATCGAGCGCGAGTTCGGCCGGCTGGACCTGCTGTTCAACAACGCCGGCGTCAACGCCCCCGCCGTGCCGATGGACGAGCTGCCGCTGGACAAGTGGTTCAATGTGATCAACACCAACGTCACGGGCGTCTTCCTCTGCGCGCGGGCGGCCTTCGGCCTGATGCGCCGGCAGTCCCCGCAGGGCGGGCGCATCATCAACAATGGCTCGATCTCCGCGCACACGCCCCGCCCGTTCACGGCGCCGTACACGGCCAGCAAGCACGCCGTCACCGGGCTGACCAAGGCGCTGGCGCTGGACGGCCGCGCCTACCACATCGTGGCCAGCCAGATCGACATCGGCAACGCCCTGACCGAGCTGTCCGAGCGCATGACGCGCGGCGTGCTGCAGGCCAACGGCACCACCGCGCCGGAGCCGATGATGGATGCCACCCATGTTGCCAATGCCGTGCGCCACATGGCCTCGCTGCCGCTTGAGGCCAATGTCCTGACCATGACCGTCATGGCCAGCGCGATGCCCTTCGTCGGGCGCGGCTGACATCACAGAGTTAACAAAAGTTGACCAGACATAGAACGGAGACAACCATGCAATTCACCCCCCTTATCAAGACCCTTGCCCTGTCCGCAGCACTGTCCACCACGCTGATCGTGGCGCCGGGGCTGGCCTCGGCGCAGCCCAACTACCCGAGCCGCCCGGTCACCATCATCGTTCCGGCCCCGGCCGGCGGCGGCATCGACCTGATCGCCCGGGTCGTGGGCGAGAAGCTCTCGGTCAAGTTCGGCCAGCCGTTTATCGTCGAGAACCGCCCGGGGGCGTCCAACAACCTCGGCACGGCGGTGCTGGCCAACGCCAAGCCGGACGGCTACACCATCGGCATCGTGGGCGGCAGCCACAACATCAACAAGTTCCTGTTCAAGAACCTCGGCTGGGACCCGCAGAAGAGCTTCGAGCCCATCGTCTACACCCACGAGATTCCGCTGGTGTTCGCGATCTACCCGAAGCTGCCGGTCAAGACCATGCCTGAACTGGTGACGTGGATGAAGGCCAACCCCGGCGAAGCCAAGGTAGCCACGTCCGGCCGTGGCAGCGCGCAGGAGATGGCCGCCGAGATGTTCCGCATGGTCAGCGGCGCGCCGGTGCTGCTGGTGCCCTACAAGGGCTCCTCCGCCGCCCACCCCGACCTGGTGGCCGGCCGCACGGCGCTCTACATCGACACCATCAGCGCCATTCAGGAGCAGGTGAAGGCGGGCAACGTGCGCGCGGTGGCGGTATCCACCCGGAACCGCTCCAAGGCGCTGCCCAACGTGCCGACGGCCGAGGAACAGGGGCTCAAGGGCTACGACGCCAACACCAACGGCGGCTTCCTGGCCCCGGCCGGCACGCCGAAGGAGATCGTCACCAAGCTCAATACCGAGATCAACGCGGCGCTGAAGCTGCCCGAGGTGCGCGCCAAGCTGGAAGCGGCCGGCATCGAGGTGCAGGGCGGCACGCCGCAGGCTTACGCGGCCCTGATCCAGTCCGACCTGACCAAGTGGGGCAAGGTCGTGAAGCAGGCCGGGATCGAGGCGGAGTAATCGGCGGAGTAATCCGTACCCGCTGGCTAGTGGTGAGGCGCCCCGGATCCTGCACCGGGGCGCCTCCCAACTGTCCCGGTTCGCGCAGGACAACCGCCAGGTGTGCCGCGAGTTGCCGGACTCAGTGGCCAGCCGCCTCGACCGCACCGATTCCGGTCTCGGAACGCAGTTCCTGCGCTTCGAAGCCAGCCTTGTCCAGGCGCGCTCTTGCCGACTTGTCGGTTACCGATACGATCCAGATGCCAAGGAAGCCGATCGTCATCGAGAACAATGCCGGGGACGTATAGGGAAACGGTGCGCTCTTGAAGTGGAACACATCGACCCACACGGCCTGCGACAGGATCGTGAGCACCACAGCCGACAACAGCCCCATGAAGCCGCCTATCGTCGCGCCACGTGTGGTGCAACCCTTCCACAGCACTGACATGAACAGCACCGGGAAGTTGGCCGAGGCCGCCACCGCAAAGGCCAGCGATACCATGAAGGCAATATTCTGCTTCTCGAAGACGATGCCAAGCACAACGGCGACCATCCCGAGGATGACGGTAGTGATACGCGAGACCCGCAGTTCATCGCGACTGCTTGCATTGCCATGCTTGAACACGGTGGCATACAGGTCGTGCGACACGGCCGATGCACCGGCCAGTGTCAGGCCAGCCACGACGGCCAGGATGGTGGCGAAAGCCACGGCCGAGATAAAGCCGAGAAACACGTTCCCGCCGACCGCGCTGGCCAGGTGGACGGCCGCCATATTGACGCCGCCAAGCAGCTTGCCGCTGCCATCCTGGAAGGTCGGATTCGTCCCCACCAGCACGATGGCACCGAAGCCAATGATGAAGGTCAGGATATAGAAGTAGCCGATCCAGGTCGTGGCCCAGAAGACCGACTTGCGCGCCTCCTTGGCATTGGGCACCGTGAAGAAGCGCATCAGGATGTGCGGCAGCCCGGCCGTGCCGAACATCAGCGCAATCCCGAACGAGATGGCCGAGATGGGATCCTTGATGAAGTTCCCCGGACCCATGATGGAGTCCTTCTTCGCGTGGACCTCCACGGCCTTGGCGAACAGGATCTCCGGGCTGAACTGGTGCTGGGCCAGCACCATGAAGGCCATGAAAGACGCGCCGGCGAGCAGCAGGCAGGCCTTGATGATCTGTACCCACGTCGTCGCGGTCATGCCGCCGAAGAGGACATACACCATCATCAGCGTACCGACGATGACCACCGCGATCCAGTATTCCAGCCCGAACAGCAGCTTGATGAGTTGCCCGGCACCCACCATCTGCGCAATCAGGTAGAAGGCGACCACGACCAGCGTGCCCGATGCCGCGAACGCGCGGATCGGCCCCTGCTTGAAGCGGTAGGCAGCAACATCGGCAAAGGTGAAGCGGCCCAGGTTGCGCAGCCGCTCCGCCATTAGAAAAGTGACGATCGGCCAGCCGACGAGGAAGCCGATGGAGTAGATCAGGCCGTCATAGCCATTGGTGAAGACGGCCGCCGAAATGCCTAGGAATGAGGCCGCCGACATGTAGTCGCCAGCAATCGCCAGGCCGTTCTGGAATCCGGTGATGCCGCCGCCACCGGTATAGAAGGCGGCCGCTGATTTTGTCTTCGTGGCTGCCCACTTGGTAATGAACAGCGTGCCAATGACGAACACGGTGAACATGCCGATGGCCGTCCAGTTGGTCGGCTGCCGCTGCATCTGCCCGAGGTCTCCGCCCGCTGCAAGGGCGGCCGATGCCAGCAGCAGCGCCGCGCTGGCGACGATGGCGTGGTGGGTTCTCATGCCACCTCCCGCTTGATCTGCTCGGTCAGCTTGTCGTACGAGTCATTGGCATGGCGCACGTAGAAGCCGGTGATGGCCACCGTGAATGCAATCACGAACAGGCCGATCGGCATCCCCCATGTCATCACGCCGCTTCCCATTCTTGTAGAGAGAAGCTCCTTGTCGAAGGCGATCAGCAGAACGTACCCGTAGTAGACAACCAGCATCACGGCGGTCAACGACCAGCCAAGCCTGCTGCGTTTGCGGACAAGCTCATGGTATGCGGGATTTGCCCTGAGTCTTGCGACCAGATCTTCATTCATCGATGTCTCCTGCCATTTCTTATGCTTCGTCATCGCCGACCTTGGGCGGCGCAGTGCTGGACGCGATGGATGTCATCGCAATCCATGCCGCTAGGTTAATCGCTACCCCTTACCCAGGTCTTACACGCGCGGTGACTGGCGCGGCGCATCGCGCATCGGCATGCGGCTAGCGCCGTTGAGGCACGAGCACTACCGGAACGGCACTATGGCGCACGATCTCCTCTGCAACGCTACCCATCAACAGGCTCTTCAGGCCGCTGCGCCCGTGCGTGCCGGTCACGACGAGTTGCGCATCGCTACGCTCCACGATCCGCCGAAGCTGGCCGGCGATGTTTCCCGGCGCGTCGATGTCATCGACCATCACGACGCGGCCTCGAACATTCCTCGCTTCCGCGCTCGCCAGGGCATCCGCCAGCAGCTTCTTGCCCTCTGCCACGAGCCTTGCCCGCACGCCCTCCTCCTCATAGCCGGGGTCGACGATGTGCACGATCTCAAGTTCGGCATCGAAAGCCGCCGCCAGCCTGATCGCCTCGTCGAGGCCTCTCGCCGCGCATTGGCTCCCATCGACGGCAACCAGAATTTTCTGGTACATGACCTGTCTCCTCTACCAATGGCCGGCCGTCTACTTGCTCTGCCCCTCGGTGTAGGGATCGAACTTGCCCGACCGCGCCACATCGTCCGGTTGGGGCCGCTCGTCCGGCAGCTTCTTCGCCGGCGCAGCGTTGGACTTCGTCCTCACGCCATCGGTGTACGGGTCGAAATTCCCGGCCTTGCTGGCACCTTCCTTCCCCTTTTCAGGCGACGACGGCTTTGCCTTGGTCGTATGGGAGCCGCCATACAAGTCGCCGCCATCCGTGTAGTTTTTCTGCGCCATGGCGGGTGCCGCCACGAGGGCAACGACGGCTGCGGTAGCCACTAAGATCATCCGTTTCATTCTGGTCTCCTTCAAGCACAAGATGGCGTTGAGTCCAGACTAGGTGCCACGGCCCGGCAGGGCTTGATACATATCAAGCCGCCCCGCCGAGCGGAAAAGGGAGACGATGCCGAGTGGTCACGGCGTGGTGGCGCTAATGATTCTCGGTATTCAAGCACGCTCTCAACGTCATATTTCTCACTGGAAGAAGCTATATTGTGATGAGCCGGGCCATCAGGCCGCCGGCGCAGGCGCCTGCCCGCGCCACCTCCAAATGAGCCGAATATGACGCTCCCCTCACCGAATGCGGATGGCCGCTGGATCCTGCCGGATCAGATCACAGGGAACGAGGCATGTTTTTCTGCAATAGTGCGCACCTCCATGGAGGCCATTGTTTCGGTAAACGAGGGGCAAAGCATTGTGCTCTTCAACCCCATGGCTGAAGCGCTGTTCGGCATTTCCGCCTCCGAGGCCGTCGGAAAACCGCTGGACCTGCTGATTCCGAGCCGATTCCGTGCGTCGCATGTGACGCACGTCAAGCGCTTCGGCGTCACCGGCGTGTCCGATCGACAAATGGGCCAGCAGCGCACCCTCTTCGGCCTGCGTCGGGACGGCAGTGAATTTCCGATCGAGGCTTCCATCTCACAAACCAGCGATAGCCAGGGACGCAAGCTATTCACCGTCATGCTGCGCGACGTCACGGAGCGTGTGCGCGCCGAAGCACGGTTGCGTCACTCCCGGGAAGAACTGCAGGCCCTCTCCGACAGCATCCTCTCCACCCGGGAGGAGGAGAAACGGCGGGTGGCCAGGGAACTGCATGACGATATCGGCCAGCGTTTGAGCGCCCTGAAAATGGACCTCGTCATGCTGGAGGACGATCTGCGCAGGGAGGGCGCCTCCACAGGCAGTTGCAGTCAGGCCGCCGCCATGCACGCCGGGCTCGATGCCGCCATTGCCGCGGTCCGACAGATTTCGGCAGACCTTCGGCCAGCCCTCCTGGATGAGCTGGGCCTGACTGCGGCACTCGACTGGCTGGGAAAGGACTTCAGCCATCGTTACGCGATTTCGGTCGACACCCATGTGCCGGATCATGTCGAGGTTTCCGATCAGGCAGCGACGGCGGTGTTCAGGATCGTTCAGGAAGCCCTGAATAACGTCGTCCATCATGCCAACGCGAGCCGGGTGTGGATCGACCTGCATCAGGCCGACGACGACCATGTCCTGTCTGTGCGAGACGATGGCGACGGCTGGGACGGCGAGATCAAGGATCCTGCCCGTCGCTCGTTTGGATTACTCGGTATTCGGGAGCGCGCACGCCTGCTTGGCGGCACCCTGTCTCTTGCCAATACCCCGGGCCGGGGCTTCGAACTTTCCCTGCGGTTTCCCACCAGGTTTGCCGAGACGAGGTAATGCCATGATACGTGTGGTGATTGCAGACGATCATGCCGTCGTGCGTAACGGCTTGCGGCATATTCTCGAACGAGAATCCGATGTCGGGGTCGTTGGCGAGGCCTCCAAGGCATCGGAGGTGTCACATGTGGTCAGGGAAACTTCGCCGGATGTCATCCTGCTCGATCTTTCCATGCCTGGCCGCAGCGGCCTGGAACTGGTGCGACTGGTCCGTACCGATCATCCCGCCACGCGCATCCTCGTACTGACGATGCATGCGGAGGAACAATACGTCGTCCGCGCGTTTCGCGCGGGCGCCGCCGGCTACCTGACCAAGGACAGTGCGGCGACCGATCTCGTAGCTGCGCTCCGGAAGGTTGCCGGCGGCGGCACCTATGTCAGCCCGGAAATGGCGGAGAAACTCGCCCTCGGCCTGCAGGAGCGCCCAGACGCCCCGCATAAGGGCCTGTCGGACCGGGAGCTCGAAGTCTTCCGCCGCATCGTGAACGGGGAGTCCCTGACCGAGATCGCCGAGGCCCTCTCCGTGAGTGCGAAAACCGTCAGCACCTACAAGATGCGCCTGCTCGAAAAGTTGCAACTGCGCAGCGACGCGGCACTGGTGCGTTACGCCATCCAGGCCAATCTCTTCCCCGACGATTCAGAAATCTAGCCCCTTGGCGCCAAGGATGAGGAAAGCTGTTCGACGTTGATGTATCGCAACGTCGACCTTCCGCACTCACTTAGAGTGAAACCATCCCCGTGCTCGACCCCTTGCCAAGGAGCCTGGATGGACATCTCGGCCATCATGATCCATGTGGACGCATCCCCACAATCCGCGGCCAGGCTCTCGCATGCGGTGGCGATCGCTACGGCATTCCATGCCACGTTGATCGGCCTTCTTTCGCAGAATGCCGGCGCCCCGGCCGGGACCGATCGCCACCACAATGGAAAACACGTGGGAAGCGCCATCGCAGCCGACCTCTCGGCCAACTGTGATGCGGCGAGGCTGGCCTTTGACACCGCCACGGAGCACCTGCCCGTGGCGGTGGACTGGCGTGTCGGGGAAGGCACGCCTATCGATGCCATGCATTGTGAAGGCCGGCTGGCAGATCTCATCATCGTGGGCCAGCCGGCGCCAGGTGAGGTCGGCGCATCTGCCACACGGCGGTTCATTGAATTGACGATCGTGGGCACGGGCCCGCCGGTGCTGGTCCTCCCCGCCGGCGGCAAGATTGCCGCGGCACCGTGGCCCTATGCATCGGCCATGGTGGCGTGGAGCGGCACCCGTGGATCGGCCATGGCGCTGCGGAGCGCACTACCCTTTCTCCTGCTCGCCCAGCGCGTGAACCTCGTATCCTGCCCGCCTGACGGCCTGGGGCGCCACCCGGGTGTCGCGCCGCCAAGCTACGCGATGAGCTGGCTTTCCCGCCATGGCGTGAAAGCGACGCTGACGGAAATGATCGTCCATCCATCCGGCAGTGTGGGCGACGCCCTGCTGGAATTGACCGCGCGCCGCAAGGCCGACCTCCTCGTCTGTGGGGAATACGGACGCCGCGCCATGAGCGATCTCGTCCTGGGCAGGGTCGCCGACACGCTGCTGAGCAAATCGCCGATTCCCACGCTCTTCGCCTGCTAGACATCCGGGCACGTCATCCCCGCCATGTCAGGTTACCCTGACAGAAGCCGACTCATTCCTGACGCTGGTCTCAGCCATTGCTGATTTCGCTCGGCCTCGCGCTCGTCAATACTCAATCCAACGGCTCACGTCTGATGCGACCGCCGGCGCAGGACTCAAGTCCGCGCCCACTGCAGCCTCAACAGGAGGAAGCAATCATGTACGGATCCACTCAGGTGTTGGAAGCGTCGCATTCGCCTGGCGCGGACGACCTATTGGCGCCGCCTGATACGCGCCTCGGCGAAGCGCCAAGGCAGATGAATGCGAACTGTTCGCTTTGCAGCCTCCGGGCGCTCTGTTTTGCGTCGTGTCTGGGCGAAGACGAACTGCCCCGCCTCGAACGGGCTGTCAGTCAATGGCGCATGATTCATCGCGGCGATTATCTCTTCCGCGTCGGCGACAAGTTCCACAGCTTGTATACCCTGCGCTCGGGATCGTTCAAGACCGTTGCCGGCCACGAAGATGGCCTGGAACATGTCAGCGATTTCATCCTGCCGGGCGAAACGCTTGGGCTGGGCGCCATCGGCAGCGGGCAATACGATTGCGATGCCATCGCGCTGGAAGACAGTGCAGTCTGCATCATCCCCTTCGCCGCGCTGGAATCGCTCTGCCACGACGTGCGCAGCGTGCAGCACCACCTCAACCAGACCCTCAGCCGCGAAATCGTGCGCAATTCCAGGCAGATGGTCCTGCTGTCCGGCATGACCGCTGAACGACGCGTCGCGTCTTTCCTGGTTGATTTCTCGCGACGCCTGCTTGAGCGGGGATACGCCGCGCGATCGTTCACGCTGCGCATGACGCGTGAGGAAATTGGCAGCTACCTCGGCATCAAGCTCGAGACCGTCAGCCGGACCTTCTCCCGATTCCAGCGCGAAGGCCTGATGCGGGTCGACGGCAAACAGATCGAGATCTTCGACCCGGAGGCGTTGGCGCAAATCTAGTTGGGCCGCTGAGACGGGGGGAGCGGATCGCGAATGATTCTCAGCAGCCGCATTCGTCACCTCAGCACCTACACTGATTGCAGCGCCGCGGCGAGTGCCGGCGCCAGGTGCCATCCCGCTCGCACATGGCGAAAAGCCGACTTCATGAATCTGCTGTTACTGGTCATCTCAGCACTGACTCTCCTTGGCGGCTGGGCGGCCAGTCAGTTCGGCGATGCGAACCTCGCTCGCTGGATCTGGATCGGCGGCATTGCCCCGAATGTCCTCGCCTTGCTCGTCGACTGCACAAGATCGCTGTTGCGACGGCAGGCCGGGGTCGATCTGCTCGCCCTCCTCTCCATTGGCTTCGCACTCTGGTTCGGCGAATGGCTGATTGCGTCCGTCATCACGCTCATGCTTGCCAGCGGGCGCATGCTGGAGTCGTACGCACAAGCGCGCGCGCAACGGGAGATCACCGCACTGCTCGCCCACGCGCCGAAGCGCGCGCACCGGTTCGACGGGCAGCAGTGGCAAGACATCGACCTCGCTGACGTACGCGTTGGCGACCAGCTGATGGTCAGGCATGGCGAGATCGTCCCCGTCGACGGCACGCTCAGCCATCCGGCCGATCTTGACGAGTCCACCCTGACCGGCGAGGCCGCAATCCGGAAACGGGCGGCGGGCGAGGCGGTCAGCAGCGGCGTGCTGAACTCGGGCGCGGCCGTCGAAATGATCGCCGGCGCCACTGCTGAACACAGCACCTTCGCAGGCATCGTCCGGATGGTGGAAGCCGCCCAGAAGGAGCGCAGCCCTGGGGCACGCCTTGCGGACCGCTACGCCGTCGCCTTCATGGCCGTCGCGGTGCTGCTGGCCGCCGCGGGCTGGATCTGGACTGGCGATCCGCTGCGGAGTCTCGCTGTGCTCGTAGTGGCTACCCCGTGCCCCCTGATCCTCGCGGTACCCACCGCGATCGTTTCGGGGATGTCCCGTTGCGCCAAACGGGGGGTGCTTGTCAAGGGCGGCGGCGCGCTCGAGCGTCTGGCCGTCGCGAACACCCTCTTCTTCGACAAGACCGGCACCCTGACCAGCGGGCGCGCCCACCTCGCTGCCGTCGATTGCGCCCCCTCGTTCCAGTCGGACGAGATCCTCCGCCTTGCCGGGTCCGTCGCCTGTGCCTCCACGCACGTCATCTCCGATGCAATTGCCGTGGCGGCACGCGAGCGGGGATTGCAGCTGGCGCCCCCCGCCAACGTACGGGAAGTGCCAGGATCCGGCGTACAAGCCATGGTCGGTGGCCTGGATATCAAGCTGGGGGCCATGCAGTATGTGCTCGGCACAGGCGACCTTCCGTCCTGGGCAGGCGCGTCCCTGAAGCGCATGCGCCCGGAAGGCGCCTCTACCGTGTTCCTCAGCATCGATGGTCGCCTTGCCGGCCTCCTGCAGTTTCTGGATGGTATCCGCCTGGAGGCACCCCGCGCGCTGCGCATGCTCCGGGAGCTCGGCATTCAGCGTCAGGCCATGCTCACCGGCGACCAGCTCGACATGGCGCAGTCCGTCGGCGAGATCCTGGGCATCACGGAGGTCTTCGCCGAGCAGTCTCCTGCGGACAAGCTGGACAAGATCAAGCGCGCGCGGGCGTCTGGAACCGTGATCATGATCGGAGACGGCACCAATGACGCCCCGGCCCTGGCTGCCGCGGACGTCGGGGTGGCCATGGGTGCGCGAGGCGCCGCCTCCACCGTGCAGGCTGCGGATGTTGTCCTGCTCGTCGACCGCTTCGACCGCCTGGTCGACGCCGTCACCATCGCCCGAGGAACGCGTCGCATCGCCTGGCAGAGCGTCATGGTCGGCATGTCGTTATCGTTCCTCGGCATGCTGGTGGCGCTGGCCGGGTATCTTCCGCCCTTCTCCGGCGCGGTGTTGCAGGAAGTCATCGATGTTGCCGTCATCCTCAATGCACTGCGCGCGCTGCGCCTGTCGCCCGCAAAGTCGACGAATTCCCTGCCTGCAACGGAGGTGGCCAGGCTCCAGCACGAGCATGTGGAGCTCGGCCAGTACCTCGACCAGATCCGGACCCTGGCGGCAACCCTACCGCAGCTTGACCCCGGCAAGATGAAATCCGAGCTGGCCGCCGTGGTGCAGCTTCTGGCCGAGAACATCCTCCCCCACGAGCGCGATGACGACTGGAACCTCTATCCCGGCATCGCGCGGCGGCTGGGCGGCGAGGATCCGCTGGCGGCGTTGAGCGCCGTGCATCGCGAGATCTTTCGCACCGCCCGCCAGCTCGACCTGATCGTACGGGAGATGCACCCCTCCGGCCCCGACAGCAGCGAGATTCGCGAGGTGCAGCGACTGCTCTATGGTCTGGAGGCCATCCTGCGCCTGCACTATTCACAGGAGAACGAGCTGTTTCACGTGCTGGGCGAGGCGCCAGGCTGAGATCGCACTGGCGGCCTTGACCTGGCGCAAGGCCCCGGCAATCGCCCCGCCTATGCTGGATGCAAGGCGTCATGCCAAGCGGCGACGCCCCATGCAGCGCTCCAACGGCTACCAGGGGATTCTCCATGTACGAACGCATTTTGCTCGCCGTCGATGGCGGCCCATCCTCCGACCTTGCCATCTCGCAGGCCGTTCTGGTCGCCAAGGCGATGAACGCCGAAGTCAAGGCGATCTTCGTCGTGGACGATAGCGAACTCTTCTTCGAGAGCAGCTATATCAACCCGGACGATGTCTTGCGCGACCTCTTCAGCGTCGGGCAGCAAACGCTTAGCCGCGTGGCAACGCGACTTCAGGATGCGGGGGTGCGCTGCACCACCGCGGTGATCGAAAGACCGGTGTCACCCGGGCAGATCTCGTCGACGATCGTGGCGCAAGCGGATACGTGGCCCGCAGACATGATCGTGATGGGCACGCACGGCCGGCGGGGTGTCAGGCGGATGATCATGGGGAGCGTGTCCGAAGGCGTCATTGCCAAGACGAACAAGCCCGTGCTGCTGGTACGCAGCGAACGGGACGCCTGAAGGACGCCTGACCGGTCCGTCCGCCTCCGCCAGTTCACGCCAGGGGGTACGACGCCCGATACTCGGGCATCGTGACATGCCACCGCAGTTCGCGTTCGATCCGCTGGCGCAGTGCATCGCTGGCCTCCGGCTCGCCGTGTACAACGAAGGTGCGTCGAGGCGGCGCACTGAAGCCCCGCAGCCAGACCATCAACTCATCCGCATCGGCGTGCGCCGACAAGTGCTGGATCTGCGCCACCGAAGCGCGCACGGTAATGTCCTGCCCGTGCATGCGTAGCGTGCGCCGGCCGGCGGCCAGTGCCGCGCCGCGCGTGCCGGCGGCCTGAAATCCCGACAGCAGGATCGTGCTGCGAGCATCCTGCCCGTAGGTCTCCAGATGGTGGACAACCCGGCCGCCAGTCGCCATTCCGCTGCCCGCGAGGATGATCTTCGGATTGCCAACGTGATTCAGCGCGATCGACTCCTCCATGGTCTGCACGGGAGTCGCCATCGCACACGCCGCCGCACACGCCTCGCGCGGAATATGCAGCTCCTCCGGATGCAGCGAGAAGATCTGCGTGGCATCGATCGCCATGGGGCTGTTGAGGTAGATCGGCACGTCAGGCAGGCGACCCTGCTGCCGCAGCCGGTAGAGGCAATAGAGGATGGACTGGGCACGGCCTACCGCGAACACCGGCACGATGAGGCTCCCTCCCCGGCCGATCGTGGCCTCGATGATCTCGCCCAGGGCGTCCACAGGGTCTGTCGCAGGATGGAGCCGGTCGCCATAGGTGGACTCCACCAGCAGGTAATCCGCCCGGGCGATGGCTTCCGGCGGGCGCATGACCACGTCATGCTGGCGGCCGAGGTCGCCCGAGAACACAATCCGCTGGCCTTCCACGTATAGCGTCACGATCGCCGCGCCGATGATGTGCCCCGCCCGGTGGAACTCTACCTCCACGCCCGGCGCCACCGCCACCCGGGAGGCAAATCGGGTGGGCTCGAGTCGACGCAGCGCGCGCGCGGCGTCGGCGGCCGTATAGAGCGGTAACGCCGGATGGTGGCGCGAGAAGCCCTTGCGGTTGGCGAAGTTGGCGTCCTCTTCGGCGAGATGCGCGCTGTCGGGCAACAGGATGCCGCAAAGCTGCGCGGTGCCCATGGTGCAGAAGACCCGACCGCGGAAGCCGTTGCGCACCAGCAGCGGCAGATAGCCGCTGTGATCGATATGGGCATGCGTGAGCACCACCGCATCGAGCGAAGCCGGATCGACCGGAAAGGGATCCCAATTGCGCAAGCGTAGCGCCTTATAACCCTGGAACAGACCGCAATCGACCAGAATCCGGCTCCGGCCGGTGTCCAGCAGATACTTGGAGCCGGTCACCGTATCGGTCGCGCCGAGGAACTGGAGTTGCATCGTCGATCTCCGTCAGTGCGACATGAACAAGGGCACCTCGCACCGCTGCAGCAAGGTGCGGGTCGTGCCGCCGATGACCAACTCCCGTAGCCTGGCGTGCCCATAGCAGCCTGCCACGAGCATATCTGGCGCCAGCGTCTCCAGACACGACAGGATCGCTTTTCGCGGCGCACGGTCAGAGGGCAAGCCACGGCTCGCGGCGTCGATGCCGTGCCGCCGCAGATAGGCCTCCAGGCCGGCGTGTGCCGTGCCCGGCTTCCCATGCGTGGGGCCACCCTCGGACGTGAGGATGGTGACCTGCCGGGCGCGCCGCAGCAGCGGTAGCGCGTCAGCGACGGCTCGCGCCGCCTCGCGCCCCCCATCCCACGCGATGGCCATGTGGCCGCCATGCAGTTCCCGCATCGCCTGGGGCAGCACCATGACCGGCCGCCCGGCGCTCAGTATCACTTGCTCGGGTACATCGGGCACCACCGGCGGCACGCCGTCCCACGGCGGGCGCTGCGCCAGCAGGCTGAGATCGGCCAGCATTCCGCGCGTGACGAAGGCCCGGGGCGCTTCATCCTCGACGGCCTCATGCGCAAACGATATCGCCAGCCCCATCTCGGCCACCATGTCCTTCATCAGGTCGCCATATGCGGCAGCTTCGGCCCGCAATCTGTCGCGTGCCAGGGCGGCATGACGTGGGCCATCGTCATCCGAACCGCGCAGGTGCCCTAGCGGCACGCCCGTCGCCGTGACGCCGGCAAGGTGTGCACCAAAAGCGGACGCCAGGCGCGCAGCCGCGCGCAGGCGGTCACGGCAGCCCGCGTCGCGGCCAACTTCCACCAGAATTGTCTTGAAGTCCATGTCGTAAGGGCTAGTGGGTCATCAGTACCGGAACGGTCATCGAGGCGAGCAATGTCCGCGTCACGCCGCCGAGCACCAGCTCCCGGAAGCGCCCATGTCCGTATGCACCCATGATCACGAGGCTGGCGTCGAAGTCGGCGGCGCGGGACAGGATCAACTCGCCGATCGCCAGGTCCGTCCCGCCGGGAGCGTGCTCGACGACCACTTCCGCACCTTGCCCTTCGAGCAGGCGCACCGCTGCCGCCACCGGCGAAGCATCGGTACGCAGCGCCATGGTTGCCGAATTCGCGTGGAGCACGCATACCTGGCCACCCGCCAGCAGGGGAATCGCATCGTGCAAAGCGCGCGCAGCTTCGCGCCCGCCATCCCACGCGACCATGGTGCGGGGGCCGAGCGCCCCGAAAGTGCCCGCGCAGGGGATGACAAGGATCGGCCGCCCCGACTCCAGCACCAGCGACTCGAGGAACTGCGGGGCGACATAGCTATCGGGATCGTTGGCATCGTACTGGCCAGCCACGACCAGTCCGGCCTCGCGGACTTCCCTTAGCGCCATGGTCACGGGCTCTCCCTCCGTGGCGCGCCATTCCACATCAATCGACAAGTTCTTTACCGCAGCCTCGAATTTGGCGCGGACCTGCTCGCGCGCCTCGTTGCGCCGGGCCCGGTCCGCTTCCAGGTACTGCGCCGCGTTGTCCATCAGGTAGAACCAGCGCGGATCTGGTGCAAAGCCCACAAAGAGCCCCACCAGGCGGCATTGGTGCGCCACCGCCAGCCGCACCGCCACATCGAGCCGGATCAGCGCCTGGTTGCTGGTGTCCAGGTGGACGAAGATGCTGTGATAGGTCATGACAGGCTCCGAAGATGACGAGCTAGTGCGAGAGAAGGAGCGGGATGGTGCTGTGGCGCATCAGGGCGTGCGTCGTGCCGCCCATGACCAGCTCACCCAATCGCGAGTGTCCGTAGCCGCCCGCCACCAACAGGCTGGTGGCATCGGCATTCGCAATCCGCAACAGGCTGTCTGCGGGGTGCTCGCCTTCTTCCACCCGTACCGTGGCCGAGATGCCGTGCGTGGACAGCCAATGCGCCATGCCGGCAACGTTCGCCTCGTCGGGCCTGCCCGCCTTGACAATCACGACGATGGTCACGCGTGTGGCCTCGGCCAGCAGCGGCAATGCATCCGCCACCGCGCGCGTGGCCTCCCGGCGGCCGTCCCAGGCGATCAGGACGTGTCCGCCCAGGCGGAACCGCGCGCCGCCGGGCGGTACCAGCAGTATGGGTCGTCCCGCGTGGAGCAATGCGTACTCGGCGGCCTTCGCCATCGGCAATGGCGCCGTCTCGAACGCGGATGGCGGTGCCGGCAGCACGATATCGGCGAAGTGGCCTTGCAAGGCGAGGGCCGATCCGGCCTCCTGCTCCAGGATGACCTGGGAAGTCTGCACCTGCGGCGCCACGCGGCTCACGACCGCGTTCATCGCCGTGGCGTCCGCGCGCACGGCGCGTTCCCGGCCGTTTTCATACAGCGCCTCGTAAAGGCCGGCCTGCTGCCCGGCGCTGCGGTACGGCTCGAGCTGCATCCCCAGCGCGGTGAGCCCAACGACATGTCCCGAAGACGCCGACGCCAGCAAGGCCGCTGCCTCAAGGCGCACTTCACGCGCAATGTCATCCCCTAGATCCACGAGGACGGTCTTGTAGTCCATGGCATACCCTTAATCAGCCGAGTGGAAGCTCGTTGCCTCTGGAATGTAGCCATTGGCCGCTACGCCGGGTTGCGCCAAGTCAAGCCCCCGGGTCTCCCGTCTCTCCCCCTTATGCCTCAGGGCCATCTAGTCTTGTGAATGGGCGGAAGCACGATGCGCCCGGCGGACGACGTGCGGGAGGTGGGCCATGCATGGCACGATGCGGGCGATGATCTTCGATGGCGGCAGCGCGCACCTGCGCGCGGCGCTTGTGCCGGTTCCGATGCCTGGACCGGCCGAAGTGCGGATTGCGGTATCCAGATGCGGCATTTGCCGTACTGACCTTCATGTCGTCGATGGCGAGCTGCCGCACCCAAAGCCGGCGCTGATACCAGGGCACGAAATCGTCGGAAGAGTCGATGTGTGTGGCGCCGGCGTCACCGGCCTGACACCTGGCGACCGGGTCGGCGTGCCGTGGCTGGCGCATACCTGTGGCCAGTGTCCCTACTGCCTCGCCGGCCTTGAAAACCTCTGTGACAAGCCCCTGTTCCACGGCTATACGCGCGACGGCGGCTACGCCGAGTACGTGATCGCCGACAGCCGGTACTGCTTTCCGATTCCGGCCGGATACGATGACGAGCATGCGGCGCCGTTGCTATGCGCCGGGCTGATCGGCTTCCGGACGCTGCGCATGGCCGGGGAAGCAGCCAGACGGATCGGCGTCTATGGCTTCGGCGCCGCGGCACATATCGTCACGCAGATTGCAGTCGCGCAGGGCCAGCAGATCTACGCCTTCACCCGGCCTGACGACGAGGCAGCAAAGCGCCTGGCACTGGAAGTCGGCGCGAGCTGGGTCGGATCGAGCGCGGACCCAGCGCCTGTAGCGCTCGATGCCGCGCTGATCTTCGCGCCTGTCGGCGCCCTGGTGCCCACCGCGCTTCGTGCCGTGCGCAAGGGTGGCACGGTGGTGTGCGGCGGCATTCACATGTCCGACATTCCCACCTTCCCCTATCGGCTGTTGTGGGAGGAACGACGGATTGTCTCGGTCGCCAACCTGACCCGCGAGGACGGCCACGAGCTGATGCGCGTCGCCGCCAACACGCCGCTGCGCACCCACACCACGTCCTACCCGCTCGAACGCGCGGAAGACGCCCTCTCCGACCTGCGTAGCGGGCGGCTTACCGGCGCGGCCGTGCTGGACATCGGATCGACGCTCAGCGGATGCTGATGGACTTCTGTGGCGTGGCCTCCCGCTTCGGCAGCACGAGGCGCAGCACGCCGTCCTGGTAGCTCGCATCGACCTTGCTCTCGTCGATGTTCGTGTCGAGCGTAAAAGCCCGCTGCATCGATCCGCTATAGCGTTCACGCCGGATCACCCGCTCGCCTTCCTTCTCCTCGCTGGCCTTCTCGATCCTGGCGGAGATCATGACCGTGCCACGCTCGACGGATACCTGAATGTCCTCCTTCTTGGCGCCCGGGATCTCGGCCACCACGGTATAGTCCTTGTCCGACTCGGTGACATCGACCTTGAATGCGAGGCCAGTGTCGGGCCCCCCCCGCAGTGCGCGAAACATGCCATGGAACATGTCGCCGATGGGTTCCATTGCAAACGGGTCGTACAGACGGATATTGCTCATGAAGATCTCCTTGATGGATGGCTCGCTGTAGCACGAACGACTTCATACTGGCAAAGACGACGGCATTGCCATTGCGCCAGATCAAGCCTGCGCCACCGTGCATTCTTATATTGGAGTCATGAAACCCCATGTAATCTCGCATGTCCCCATCCTCGCCATCCTGCTCGCGGATGCCGGCACCGTGACGTGGGCGTCCTGACCGTGAGCGAAGCGGTCAGTGAACCCGGCGCGCCGGTGGGATCGAGCCATGACGTGCTATTCAAGCCGCTTGGCATCGATACGTGGCGAGAGCATGTCGTGTACCTCCACCGCGATTGCGCCGTGTGTCATGCCGAAGGCTTTACGGCACAGACGCGGGTCACGGTCACCATAGGCCCGCGCAGTCTGGTCGCCACGCTGAATCTGGTGGGGTCGGCATTGCTCAGTCCCCTGCAGGTATCGTTGTCGACGAGCGCCTGCCACATCCTGCAAGCGCGGGAAGGCGACATCGTTCGCGTGTCTCATGGTCCAACGCTGGATTCGTTGCGCGGGGTGCGGGCAAAGGCCTATGGCCACCGCCTGGATCGCGCCCAACTCTGCGCGATCATGCATGACGTTGCGGCTGGCCGGTACGCCGACGTGCATATCGCCGCGTTCCTCACTGCCTGCGTCCACGCCAAGATGAATCTGCGCGAGACGGTGGATCTGACCCGGGCCATGGTGGAAACCGGCGAGACGCTGCATTGGGACAGGGCGATCATCGCTGACAAGCACTGCGTAGGCGGCCTGCCCGGCAACCGGACAACCCCAATCGTAGTCGCCATCGCCGCCGCGTCAGGCCTGATGATTCCGAAGACATCCTCCCGCGCGATTACCTCTCCCGCCGGCACGGCGGACATGATGGAGGTTCTCACACCCGTGGCGCTGAACGCCGGCCGCGTACGCGAAGTCGTGGCGGCAACCGGCGCCTCCCTCGTTTGGGGCGGCGCCCTGTCGCTCAGCCCCGCCGACGACGTATTGATCCAGGTAGCCCGCGCGCTGGAACTGGATAGCGATGCACAAATGGTGGCATCCATCCTGTCAAAGAAGATTGCCGCAGGCGCAACGCATGTGCTGATCGACGTTCCGGTGGGGCCCTCGGCCAAGATCCGGCAGGAAGCGGATCTGAACCGGTTGCGCAAGCTGATGGCCCACGTGGCGGCGGCATGCGGTATCCGCGTCCTGGTTGTCCGCACCGACGGCACCCAGCCCGTGGGCCGTGGCATCGGGCCGGCGCTGGAAGCCCGCGACGTTCTTGAAGTCCTGCAATGCAAGCCCGGCGCACCGCAGGACCTGCGCGCACGCAGTGTGATGCTTGCGGGGCTGCTGCTTGAATTCTGCGCGAGCTGCCCCGAAGGAGCCGGCCCGGCGCTGGCCGTCCGCGCATTGGACAGCGGCGCCGCCTGGAGAAAGTTCGAAGCCATCTGTGAGGCACAGGGAGGCTTGCGCGCGCCCGGCGAAGCGGTATTCCGGCAGGAAATGACTTCGCCACGCGACGGCATCGTGACGGAAATCGACTGTCGTCTTCTTGCCCGCACCGCCCGCCTTGCCGGCGCGCCGGAACGGCAGGTGGCCGGGATCGACATGAACGTACGCCTCGGGGACGCGGTTCGACGTGGTGACACGCTCTACACGCTGCACGCCCAGGCCTCCGGAGAGCTCGCCTACGCCGCCGCGTACGCCGCAAGCCACCCGGCGATCCAGATTGGCGAACCCCGCTGAAAACCGGATGTGCGCTGTTGACACAAGTCAAGGGTGCCGCCGAAGCAGCTTCTAGACTGATCATGCACTGGCGAGGTGCTGCCCTGTGACGAAGCTCCCCGTCATCGGTTCAGCAAGCCGGAAAAGGGGAATGTCATGCCTGATAACGTCATCGTCTACTACTCTCGCAGCGGGACTACGCGGCAGGTTGCCGAAGCGCTGGCGACGCAGACCGGTTGGCCGTTGGCCGAAATCCAGGACGTGCAAAGCCGTGCAGGGCTGATCGGCGATCTGCGCTGCGTGGTGGACAACCTGTTTCACCGGCGTCCGGCTTACCGCTACAACGGTCCGCGACTCGCCAACTGCCGCTCGGCGGTAGTGCTGGCGCCGGTGTGGATTCGCCATCTGGCCGCCCCGATGCGCAGCTTTCTCCACGATCAGATGCCATTCCCCGCAAGGCTTGCCGCCGTGTGCGTGATGGCGGCACGGGGTGGTTTCGATGCGGCCGCGGAGATCGCGCTGATCTGCGACAAACCGCCCCACCCAACGCTGGTGCTGTTGCAGCGCGATATCGCCAGCGGAGAGGCCTTCCAGGATCTTTCGGCATTTTCCAAGACCCTGCTCGAAGGCGAGAGGGAGACGGTCAGCAGTCCACGCCAGGCCTGGCTATCGCCAAACGAGGCATGACGTCCATGGAGACCAACATGAGCAATATCGTTCTCGCTACCGATGGTTCGGCCTACGCCGATGCCGCCGCGCGGAGTATCGTCCAGAAACGTCTCTTCAGGGATGACGTGACCGTCCATCTGGTGCATTGCACGCCCGACCTGTCCGGCGAGGTCAAGCAATTCGTCAGCCGCGACGACATTACGGCCTGGCATACCGACGAAAGCAATCGAGCAATGCAATCCACGCTCGATATCCTTCGCGCGGGCGCCGTTCCGGTGGAGACCCATGCACTGATAGGTTTCGCCCCCGAACGCATCGTGGCCGTGGCCAAGGAGGTCAACGCCATCGCCATCGTCATGGGCACGCATGGCCGTGGCGCCTTCCTGGACGCCATCATCGGGTCCGTGGCGGGGCGGGTCATCGCCCACGCGCCCTGCCCCGTCGTGCTTGTGAAAGCCACGGCAAGCGCAGCCTGAACTCGCCGGGCCTCAGACTCAACGGGACCATTGGCGCCTGGATGCTTCCACGCCGAAGTTTCATTCCACCAGGGCGCTACGGCCCGAGAGGAGGTTCACCATGTATCAAAGGATCCTGGTCGCCATCGACGACAGCCATTGCGCACGCGCGGCGCTGACGGAGGCCATTCACCTGGCGGCGTCCTGCAAGGCCCAACTGGAGATCACGCATGTGATCGACTACGGCTTCCTGCAGCACGAACTCGGCCAAGGGGAGCTAAGCACCCGGCGGCCGCAGCTCGCGGCGGCCGGGAACACGCTCTTGTCCCGGGCGGGGGCCATCGCCAAGGCGGCCGATGTGCCATACACCACGACGCTCGTCGACGAGATGTCCGTGCTGGGGGATATCGCAGCGGAAGTGCGCAAGATCGCTGCCGCGTGCGGCGCGCAGATCATCGTCGTGGGCACCCATGGGCGTCGTGGGATTCGGCGCCTGCTTGTTGGCAGCGTGGCGGAGAGCCTGGCACGCGAGTGTTCCGTGCCCGTGCTGCTTGTGCGCGAACCGGTTCGGCCGGAAGGCGAGGTCTCCGGCCCTGCACCGGAGGTCACAGAAGCCGCAACCTAGCCACAACTTGGCCGCTGGCCGCGCTCGACGATGTCGGGCGCGGCCGAGCGAGCCGGGTAACTACACGGCGCGCGGTTGCACAATTTCCATATTTCGACTACATTCGAAACATGGAAACAGATAACGCACTGGGCGCGCTCGCCGCCCTCGCCCACGCAATACGCCTGGCAGTGTTCCGCCTGCTCGTGCAGGCCGGGCCGGCGGGGCTGCCGGCCGGCCGCATCGCCGACCTCATGGTTATGCCGGCGTCCTCCCTCTCCTTCCATTTGAAGGAACTGCACCGTGCCGGCCTGCTCACCAGCCGCCAGGACGGGCGATCAATCATTTACATGGCGCGCTTCGAAACAATGAACGCGTTGATTGGCTATCTCACAGAGAACTGCTGCGGCGGAAACCTGTGCTCGCCGCTCGCCGGCTGTTCCGTGACCTCGGAGTCTCAATCATGAAGCGCTTCCACGTGCATGTGAGCGTGGCCGACCTCTCGGCCAGCATCCGTTATTACTCCGCGCTCTTCGCCGCCGAGCCGAGCGTCGTCAAGGACGACTATGCGAAATGGATGCTTGAAGACCCGCGGGTGAACTTCGCAATTTCGGCGCACGGTGGGGAACCGGGTGTCGACCACCTCGGATTCCAGACCGACGACGCTGACGAACTCGCCGAGTTGAAGTCGCGGGCTGAGGCCGCAGACATGGCGCGGCTCGATGAAGGAGAGACAACCTGCTGCTACGCCCGCAGCGACAAGTATTGGCTGACCGACCCACAGGGGATCGCCTGGGAGCACTTCCATACGCTCGGCACGGTGCCGGTGTATGGGGAATCCCGCCAGACCGACGCTGCGCCCGTCGAATCCGCATGCTGCGCCCCACGAGCGCCCAAGGGAAAGCCCATTGGCGTTGCAGTGACCTCCAAATCGTCTTGCTGCTAAAGGCCGGTCATGAGCGAAAAGATCTACAACGTCCTGTTCATCTGTACCGGCAATTCGGCCAGGTCGATCCTCTCCGAAGGGCTGATGAACCATCTAGGCCAAGGCCGATTCCGCGCCTACTCGGCCGGCAGCCATCCGACCGGCGTGGTCAATCCGCTGGCACTGGCGGCGCTCGCGCGGCACGGAATGGATACCGCCAGCTTTCGCAGCAAAAGCTGGGACGAGTTCTCGCAAGACGGCGCCCCGCCGCTCGATTTCGTCTTTACCGTATGTGACAAGGCAGCCGGAGAGATGTGCCCCATCTGGCCGGGCCAACCGATGACCGCCCACTGGGGGGTGCCCGATCCCGCTGCATGCGAAGGTTCCGTCGCACAAAAGCAGCAAGCCATCAACGACGCCACCATCGCGTTGAAGCGCCGCATCGAGCTGTTCCTTTCCTTGCCGCTGCCGAAACTTGACACCGTCGCGCTTCAAAAAGCCGTGCGGGACATCGGAAAGAGCTGACGCCTCTCCCCCGCCCCGCCCTTGTTTCTTTCTCGCCGCCCCATGACCACCAACGTCCTGATTCTCTGTACCCATAATTCCGCGCGCAGCGTGCTGAGCGAAGGCATGCTGAACCATCTTGCCAGGCAATTTGGCCGGGATGTGCGCGCCTACAGCGCCGGCAGCTCGCCGAGCGGCCGCATCAACCCTTTTGCCATCGACGTCCTGCGCGAGGCCGGTGTCGACGTGAACGACTTCCGCAGCAAGAACTGGGATGAGTTCGTCGCAGACGGGGCACCCAAGATGCGCGTCGTCATTACGGTCTGCGATAGCGCCGCCGAAGAGGAGTGCCCCTACTGGCCTGGCAGCCCTGTGAAGATTCACTGGGGCTACCCCGACCCCTCGAACACGGACGGCGGGGACGACAAGAAGCGACTCGCGTTCGAACTGACCCGGCAGGCCATCGCCTACCGGATGCTGCAATTGCTGCTCTTGCCGATTGAAGATATGAGCGATGCGGAACTGCAAGAGACGCTCCAGCGTCTGGCCGGGAGCTGAGCGATGTCGAGCCAGAACATCGCTGCTTCGAACCAAACTGCCAGCAAACCGGCCATTGGATTCTTCGAGCGCTACCTCACTGTCTGGGTCGCGTTGTGTATCGTCGTCGGCATTGCGCTGGGACAGATCATGCCGGACGTGTTCCAGGCCATCGGCCGTATGGAGTACGCGCAGGTCAACCTGCCCGTTGGCTTCCTGATCTGGGTGATGATCATCCCCATGTTGCTAAAGATCGATTTTGCGGCGTTGGGCCAGGTGAAATCACATTGGCGCGGCATCGGCGTGACCTTGTTCATCAACTGGGCGGTCAAGCCATTTTCGATGGCACTGCTGGGCTGGCTCTTCGTGCGACATCTGTTCGCGCCGCTGCTGCCCGCCGATCAACTCGACAGCTACGTCGCCGGGTTGATCCTGCTGGCCGCCGCGCCCTGCACGGCCATGGTGTTCGTCTGGAGCCAGCTCTGCAAGGGCGACCCGTATTTCACGCTGTCGCAGGTGGCGCTGAACGATGCGATCATGGTCGTGGCGTTCGCCCCAGTCGTGGCGCTGCTGCTTGGCCTCTCGTCGATCACGGTGCCCTGGGACACCTTGCTGACTTCGGTCGCGCTGTACATCATCGTGCCGGTCATCCTCTCGCAATTGCTGCGCAAGGTGCTACTCACGCGTGGCGCGGCGCATTTCCAGCGCGTCACCCATGCACTCGGCCCCTACTCCATCTCCGCACTGCTGCTCACGCTAGTCCTGCTTTTCGCCTTCCAGGGCAAGGCGATCATCGACCAGCCACTCGTGATTGCACTGCTGGCGGTGCCGATCCTGATCCAGGTTTTTCTGAATTCAGGTCTGGCATACCTGCTGAACCGCAAGCTTGGCGTCGCCCACTGCGTGGCAGGCCCGTCGAGCCTGATCGGGGCGAGCAACTTCTTCGAACTGGCGGTGGCCACCGCAATCAGCCTGTTCGGCTTCCAATCGGGGGCCGCGCTGGCAACCGTGGTCGGAGTGCTGATCGAGGTGCCTGTCATGCTGTTGGTCGTCAACATCGTCAATCGCTCACAGCACTGGTACGAGGCCAAGGCTCAATAAGGAATCTCGATGTCTGTCACGATCTACCATAACCCGGCATGCGGCACGTCGCGCAACACGCTGGCCATGATCCGCAACGCCGGGATCGAGCCGGAAGTCATCGAGTATCTGCACGCCCCGCCTTCGCGCGCGCAGTTGCAAAAGATGATTGCCGACGCAGGCCTGACGGTGCGCGAAGCCATCCGGGAGAAAGGCACGCCTTACGCGGAACTGGGGCTTGGCGACCCGGCGCTCACGGACGCTCAGTTGCTTGACGCCATGCTCGCCCATCCCATCCTGATTAATCGGCCGTTCGTCATCACTGAACAGGGCGTGCGGCTGTGCCGCCCCTCCGAACTGGTACTCGATATCCTGCCGTTGCCGCAGCTAGGCGCATTTACCAAGGAGGATGGCGAAGTCGTCATCGATGCGCAGGGCCGGAGGGTGATGCGATGACAGCGTCGTTGCCGAACATCGTCCCCGCCGTCCTCGATATCCCCGACCAGCACAAGCTGGAGCCGGCACGCGTCAGCACGCATCCGCCGCGCATCCTGCTGCTTTATGGCTCGCTGCGGGAAACGTCCTACAGCCGGTTGCTGACGCTGGAAGCCGAACGCATCCTGCAGCACTTCGGCGCCGAGACGCGCGTGTTCGATCCACGCGGACTACCGGTGACCGACAGCGTGCCGGCCGACCATCCCAAGGTCGCGGAGCTGCGCAAGCTGTCCGAATGGTCCGAGGGCCAGGTCTGGTGCAGCCCGGAGCGTCACGGCACGTTGACTGCCGTCTTCAAGAACCAGATCGACTGGCTGCCGCTCGAGAGTGCCGGCATTCGGCCCACGCAAGGCCGCACGCTGGCGGTCATGCAGGTTTGCGGCGGCTCACAATCGTTCAATGCGGTCAACGCGTTGCGCGTGCTGGGCCGCTGGATGCGCATGGTGACGATCCCGAACCAATCGTCCGTGGCCAAGGCTTACCAGGAATTCGATGCATCTGGCCGGATGAAGCCCTCTTCTTACTACGACAGGGTTGTCGATGTGATGGAGGAGTTGTACAAGTTCACGCTCCTGGTTCGTGACCGGTCCGACTACCTGACCGACCGCTACAGTGAGCGCAAGGAGGCCGCCCCAGCGCGCGCCGCGGCACTTGCCGCCGCCGCAATGGATCACGAGCGGACCGCGGCGTCCGCGGACACCGACGACGGCGAAGTCGAGTAGGTAGGACAGAGCATGTCGCAATCGCCGAATGGCAGCCTCGTGGCCCGCCTGGGTGCCGCGCAAACACTCGCGTGGGCGTCCTCCTACTACCTGGTGGCGATGCTGGCGGTGCCCATGGCGCGCGACACTGGCGTGTCCGTGCCCACGGTCTTCGCGGCATTCAGCGCGGCACTGGTCGTCTCCGCACTACTCGGCCCCTATGCGGGGCGGCTGATCGACCGACTGGGTGGACGGCCGGTGTTGATGGCTACAAGCCTCGTGTTCGCGGCGGGACTGGCCGGCCTCGGACTTGCCCGGGAAGTGGTTGGCCTGTTCGCTGCCTGGCTTGTGCTCGGCATCGGCATGGGCAGCGGCCTCTATGAAGCGGCTTTCGCCACCCTGGTGCGCCTGTACGGCACGCGCTCGCGCAATGCCATCACTGGCATCACGCTGATTGCTGGCTTCGCCAGCACGGTGGGGTGGCCCCTCTCCTCCTATCTCGAAAGCCACCACGGCTGGCGCGTTGCCTGCTTCGTATGGGCGGCGCTGCACTTGACGCTGGGCCTCTTGCTCAATGCGAGCCTGCCGCGTGCCGACGAAGAACCGGCATCGCCAATCATCCGACAGACCGCGCAGCCCGACGGTATTGATCTGGACGGCCCGACGCCCGACCCGATGGCGACCTACGTGCTGGCCTTCGTGTTCGCCGCGACATGGTTCATCAGCACGGCAATGGCCGCGCATCTGCCACGATTGTTGCAGGCGGGCGGCGCGACCCTGGCGACAGCGGTGGTGGTCGGTGCGCTCATCGGCCCTTCGCAAGTGGGTGCGCGCCTGCTCGAGTTCGGCCTGCTGCGCAAAGTTCATCCGCTGCTGTCGGCGCGGCTTGCCGCTTCCCTCCATCCAATAGGCGCGGCGGTCTTCGTCATTGTCGGCGCGCCGGCAGCCACGCTGTTTGGCGTGCTGCACGGCGCGGGCAACGGTATCCTGACCATTGCCAAGGGAACCCTGCCACTTGTGATTTTCGGCCCCCATGGCTATGGCCATCGCCAGGGCTTGCTGATGGTGCCCGCACGCATCGCCCAGGCGCTGGCACCCTGGCTGTTTGGCATCTGCATCGATCTTTGGGGCGCACAGGCGCTGTGGCTATCGGGCGGGCTAGGACTTGCCGCCACCGGGGCGCTGTTCGCCATTCGCGTTCGTTCTGCGACGGCCGAGCCCGCGGAAAGCCTGGCTTAGGCGCGTCCTCTCATGGTGATCAAGGGCCTGGCCCAACAAATGTGAGCGGCCGTACAACAGGCGCCTCTGCATAGCAGTACACTCCTATTGCCATCGCCGTCCCGATTCGCTACAGACGGCGATCCCAGCCCCCCCTTCGGCGCAAGGTCAACGATGAACCGCATCCGGTACCTGGTGAACCTGTCCTATGAGATCCTCGATCCCACAGCGGACTTTCTGTTGCGTATCGAAGCGGCGAGGACGGGACGGCAGTCGATCGTGTCCGAACACCTCGCGATCACGCCGGAGATGCCCGCCACACGCTACACGGATCCTGTCCTGTGCAACCGCCTGCTGCGGATTCGGGCGAACAAGGGCCTCCTGGCCATCCGGTATGAGACCGTGGTGGAGATCGACCATCGGCTCGACGATGGAAAATCGATCAGGCAGGTCCCGGTCGCCGAACTGCCTTTTGAGGTACTTCCCTTTCTGACGCCGAGCCGCTATTGCGAATCCGACCGGCTGATGGAATTCGCGATGCGCGAGTTTGGCGGCATGCGCCCTGGCTACCCGCGCGTATATGCAATCAGGGAATGGGTGCGCAACCACATCCGTTTTCTCTCGCACTCGACCAATGAGCGGACGTCTGCGACCGATACGATCGTGGAGCGGACCGGGGTGTGCAGGGATTTCGCCCACCTGATGATCGCCATCTGCCGCGCACTGAGCATTCCGGCCCGGATTTCCAGCAGCCTGGACTATGGCGCGGATCCGGCAATGGGGCCGCCGGATTTCCACGCGGTGGTGGAGGTGTACCTGTCGGGAGGCTGGTACGTGCTTGATCCCTCGGGGGTGTCGATTCCAACTGGCCTGCCGCGCATCGGCACCGGCCGGGATGCCGCCGACGTTCCCTTTGCGGCGATATTTGGGAAGGTTCAGTCGGAACGTCCCTATATCGAAATCGAGGCATTGACCGATCCTGCCGCCGGCATTGACATGCCACTCGCCACGACCCACGCCATTTCGACCTGGTGACCAGTGGGCGCGCACTTACCCAGCGACACGGGGGGGGCTGTGCTTAGACGGGCGAGTGCCGCCGCGCTGGTCGCCTTGCCATATTGCCTCCGCCGACGGGCTTCAGTTCCCCCTCCCATGGCAACGCGTCGAGATCGAGCACATGATCGCCGTCGGCGGTCTTGTGGTAAAGCTGGTCGCGCAAGACCTGGCCAATGGCAATGCGGCATAGCCGTTCGCTGGTCTGGTCGGTCACAGGCTGGAGATCGCTGTCGGGGCTTCGCACCGCAAAGGAACGTCTTCCGGTGCCCACAAAGCTCGTGAATTGCACACCCGTTGGGTGGTTGCCATCCCGGAAACTGACCGCCACATGGTAGGCAAGGTGCTCAACGTCGGCCGCTAGTGTGCAGAGGAAGCTGAAAGGAGAAGTGGCGCCGTGCATACTTGTATCGCCCTTATAGGAGAAAGTCATGAATTTTGCGACTGCCTCTGACTTTACTCCTTCCCCCCAACTCGCGGCGGAACTATTTCTCCGCACCGAATATTCCCCCTCGCTCCCGGACACGCCGCCGCAACAATAAGCGTGCTACGCGGCAGGCGGCCCCGATCGCCCTAACGCCTTTGCCAGATATTCGCCGGTGCGGCTCGTCGCCACGCTGGCGATCTCCGGGGGACGGCCGCAGGCCACGACGCGGCCGCCCTGCTCTCCCGCGCCGGGGCCCATGTCGATCACCCAGTCCGCCTGGGCCACGACACGCATGTCGTGCTCGACCACGACCACGGTGTTGCCCGCATCCACCAATTCCTGAAGTTGCACGAGCAGGCGGTCCACATCGGCGGGATGCAGTCCGTTGGTGGGCTCGTCCAGCACGTAGAGGGTGTCTCCGCGCTGGGCGCGCTGCAGCTCGGTGGCCAGCTTGATCCGCTGCGCCTCACCGCCGGACAGTTCAGTCGCTGGCTGCCCCAGGCGAAGGTACCCCAATCCGATGTCCCGCAGCGCCTTCAGCGATCGCATCACCGGCGGCTCATCCGCAAAGACTTCGCATGCCGTATCGACGGTCAGGTCGAGGATCTCGGCAATATTCCTGCCCTGCCAGGTAATCTCCAGCGTCTGCGCCTGATAGCGCGTGCCGTGACAGGCGGTACACGGCGCATACACGCTCGGCAGGAACAGCAGCTCCACGCTGACGAAGCCCTCGCCTTCGCAGGTCGGGCAACGGCCCTGGGCCACGTTGAAGGAGAAGCGTCCAGGCGTATAGCGTCGCCTGCGGGCCGCAGGAGTGTCGGCAAACAGCTTGCGCACATGATCGAACAAGCCGGTATAGGTGGCGAGATTCGATCGCGGCGTCCGGCCAATCGGCTTCTGGTCGACGCGCACCAGCCGGCGCACCGCCGCCGTGTCACCCGCCACGCGCCCCGTAATCGGCGCATCCGTCACCGCGAACAGTGGATCGCGTTCCTCGTCGGCGTCGCTATCGTTCGTGCGGCCAAGATGCCGGTTCACCAGTTCCGGCAGGGCCTGGCTGATCAGGCTCGATTTCCCCGATCCCGAGACGCCCGTCACGGCCACGAAGCAACCCAGCGGTATCGCCGCATCAATCTTATGCAGATTGTTGCGAGAAACATGCACCAGCTTGAGCCAGCCAGCCGGGTCGCGAGGCGATCGCGCGGCCAGCTGTTGCTCGCCAAACAGATACGCGGCAGTACGCGACGCCTGCACTGCGGCGAGCCCGTCAATCGGCCCGCTGTAGAGCACGTGGCCGCCGCCCTCGCCGGCGGCGGGCCCGACGTCTACGATCCAGTCCGCGCTAAGCATGGTCTGCGTGTCATGTTCGACGACGAACAGCGAGTTGCCAGCCGCCTTCAATCGTCGCAACGCCACCAGCAGCGCTTCGCCATCTGCCGGATGCAGCCCTGCCGAGGGCTCGTCGAGCACATAGACCACACCGAACAGCTGAGAAGACAGCTGCGTGGCCAGCCGCAGCCGTTGCAATTCGCCCGATGAGAGCGTCGGCGTGCTGCGGTCCAGCGACAGATAGCCCAGTCCGAGATCGATGAGCGTGGAAATCCGCTCCATCAACTCTTCCGCGATGCGCTGCGCGGCCAGCCGCTTTTCGTCGGAGAGGTTGGGCGTGCGCCGCACGTCAGGCGCGGCTTTGTGCGCAGATCCCCCAGCTGCCACGCGCCGCGCCGTGGCGGCGCGCATCGTCTTCGTGCTCAGCACCGCGCCGGAGGCTGCCTTCTGGCTCGCCCACTCGCCGTGCGCAATCGGCCGCATGATCTCCGCCACACGGGCAAGCGGAAGGTTCGCGAACTCGCCGATATCCATGCCCGCGAACGTCACCGATAATGCCTCCTTCTTGAGCCGCTTGCCGTGACAGGCCGGGCATTCGCGTCCGATCATGTATTGCGAGACGCGCTTCTTCATCAGCGGGCTCTGCGTCGTGGCGAAGGTCTGCAAGACATAGCGACGGGCGCCCGTGAACGTGCCCTGGTAGCTGGGCTCCAGCTTGCGCTTGAGCGCGGCGCGCACCTCCTTGGGCGTGAAGCCTGCGTAGACCGGCACCGTGGGCTGTTCCTCGGTGAACAGAATCCAGTCACGATCCTTCTTCGGTAGCTCGCGCCACGGCTTGTCTACGTCGTAGCCGAGCGTGACGAGGATGTCGCGCAGGTTCTGCCCGTGCCATGCGGGCGGCCACGCCGCGATGGCGCGCTCGCGTATCGACAAGGAGTCGTCGGGCACCATCGTCTGCTCGGTCACATCGTAGATGCGTCCCAGACCATGGCAAGTGGGGCAGGCGCCCTCCACCGTGTTCGGCGAAAAATCCTCCGCATACAGCATCGGCTGCCGGGCCGGATAGGTGCCCGCGCGCGAATAGAGCATACGGACAAGGCTCCCCAGCGTCGCGACGCTAGCCACGGTGGAGCGTGCATTCGGCGTGCCGCGCTGCTGCTGCAGAGCGACGGCGGGCGGCAGCCCTTCAATCGCATCCACCTCCGGCACACCCACCTGTTCGATCAGCCGCCTGGCATAGGGGGCCACCGACTCGAAGTAGCGGCGCTGCGCTTCCGCGTACAGCGTGCCGAACGCCAGGGACGACTTGCCGGACCCCGAGACGCCGGTAAATACCACCAGCGCGTTGCGCGGGATATCGACATCCACGTTCTTGAGGTTGTGCTCGCGCGCGCCGCGCACGCGGACGAAGTTGTCGGGCACGCCAGCGCGCGCAGCCGGCAATGAGTCGTCAGGTGTCAATGGGTGCTGGCGGTCTTCATCCTTCATGCGAATTGGCCTGGACTCGATGGGGGCAGTACTCGTTTCGCTCGTTCGGCACCGTCGGTCTTGCAAAAATTCCCGACAGAATCTACGTGCTTTCAGCTTATTCGCACGCCGGCAGCCGACGCGCGGTCCGTCGCGTCTTCCGCACGCACGCCTCCCTGAAAAGCAGCGTGCCGACCGTCCCAAGCACGCAGCAAACGTGCCAATACACCAAGGTGGGGAGGATTCAGCGAAAAGTGCACAATATGTCACTACTGACCAAGGAGACGCGCCGGAAACGCCGACGTCAACCCGGCGACAAGCAACCGTTGCCGCGTTCACCGCCTTGGGCTTGTCCCCAGAACTGGGGATGCGCAGACCCTGCACGCACTGCTAAAGTCGCGCACGCGCCAAAGATCAGCGCACGCCCATCTTCGCCCATATGGCAGGACGGTACGTTTCCATAGATTCGGGTCCTGTTCATGTCTCATTGCTCTGTCGGGGGCGCCCCCGCTGTCGGCTTCGTCTCGCCACTCACCACCAAGTACGCATCGCTGACACGTCGCACGCCATCGCGACACCCCGCGATCTTCTGGACCCTTCTGCTGGTCCTGACGTGCCTGCTGCTAGGCTGCAGCGATGAGGACCCGGCGCTTCAACCGCCTGCCGGTCTGATGTACGGTATGACGTCGGCGACCTACCAGGTCGGGAATCCGATTGTGGCAAACCGCCCCACCGCGAGCGGCGGAGCCGTCGACCGCTACACGATTGTCCCCGCACTGCCCACAGGCCTCTCGCTTGACGCGGATTCCGGCGCAATCACCGGCACGCCAACCGCAGAAAGCGTCTCGGCCGTCTATACGGTCACCGCGCAGAATAAGGCCGGCAGCGCCACCGCGCGCCTGGAGATCGAAGTGCGCAGCGTGGGCGCGGCCCCGGTCATGCTGAGTTACCGGGAAGCCGCGGTCACCTACACCGCCGGTCAGCCCATCACCGCCAACGCGCCGACCAGCAGCGGGGGCCCGATTGCGGCCTACAGCGTCACGCCCGCGCTCCCGGCGGGTCTCTCGCTCGATGCCCAGACAGGCATCATCAGCGGCACGCCGACCACCACGACACCCACCGCGACATACACCGTTACCGGCAGCAACGTGACCGGATCAACCACCGCGACGCTGCAGATCACGGTACAACCCGCCGCGGTTGCGCCCGCAAGCCTGTCTTACCCAGCGGCCAGCGTACTGTATGTCACGACCGAGCCCATTACCCCGAACACGCCTGCGGCAACGGGCGGTGCAATCGCAAGCTTCACGATATCGCCGGCGCTGCCTGCAGGGTTGAGCCTCAACGCCACCACAGGGGTCATCAGTGGCACGCCCACCGCGATCCAGTCGTCGGTCACCTATACGATCGTCGGCAGCAACGCGGCAGGCAGCGTGCAGGCACAGGTGCAGATTGTGGTGACGGCGCGAGGCACCTGGAGCGCAGCCAGCCCCGCGCCGATGCCGTTGCCTGTGCACTACTTCACGGCCACGCGGCTCACCGACGGGCGCGTGCTCGTCGCCGGCGGCTACGGCGCTGGCGGCATCACCAATACCGCATGGTTATACGATCCCATTGCCAATACGTGGCTGCCCACCGGCGCGATGGCCACGGTGCGGGCCGGCCATACCGCCACGTTGCTGCCCAATGGCAGCGTTCTTGTGGCGGGCGGCCAGACCAGTTTCTCAACCGAGACCGCTGCCGTGGAAGTCTACGATCCCGTCACGGAGACATGGATCGCCGTCGGTAACATGACCGAAGAGCGCGAGAATCATACTGCGACGCTGCTCGCAAATGGCAAGGTGCTGGTTGCGGGGGGCTATAACCACTCTGGCGGCGGCGTCACGTTCACGGCGAGCATGGACGTGTTCGACCCCGCCGCCAACACCTGGACCCGGATGCCCACTTCGCTGGCCACACCGCGCGCCCAGCATGCCGCCGCACTGCTGCCCGACGGCAACCTGCTCTTGATTGGCGGCACGAGCAAGCTGGGTCCATTGAATACCGCCGAGCGCGTTGCGATCGACGGCAGCGGCACGACGCTCGAGGCGTCGCCAGTAGTCGGCAATGTGACCGTCGCCACGACGTTGCCGGACGGCACCATCCTCGCCTGCGGCGACGGCTCGGCCAATGCCTATCGTTACACGCCGGCCACGTCCAACTGGACTGCAAGCACCATGCTCGGGTGGCGTTTGATCCCGACAATCACCCTGCTGCCGGACGGACGCGCCCTGGTGGCCGGCGGCATCATCATGGGCGGCGGTGGTGTGCGCACGAACTCGGCCGAGATCTACAACCCGGACACCAATAGCTGGACTGCGGCCGCTTCGATGACCGCTGGCCGCAACGCTGCACAAGCGGTGGTGCTTACCGACGGGACCGTACTCATGATGGGCGGTTTCAGCGGCACCGGCGAGGTGGCCACCGTCGAGCAATATCAGCCTTAGAGAATGGCACCGCACGAGCGGTCGCGGGTGCTCCAGCATTCGTCAATTGCCGCGAGGTGCTCCATCAACTCTTGTGGAGCACGCCTCTAAGTAACTGTTCAATCGCTCCGAATCGACTGTTCAGTAGTTCGGTCTGCATCTTGAGGGCGTCAATTAGCAGGGAAATCTCCGGGTGACCCGTATTTTGGGCTTTTGTCGACAGCTCATCAAATACCGGCCACAACTGTTGGATCTGATTCGGTTCCACGGCAAGTCTCCTTGTGCAATACGGTGCCGTTCAACGCTGCACAACCACAGCGCCAATCCGGCTAAGCGGGCGCGACAGGAAAAACGCCTGTCCTGATCAGTCTATGCTGGTTCGACAATCCCACTCATATCAATTGAGACGACCGTGAAGCTCAACGCAGCGCATGTATCGTCGCGCACGCTCAGCGAGGGACCTGAGGATTGATCGAGGTCAAGGGGGACAGGCAGCGCGGGACTAGAGTAGTTTCTATACGACATCCGAGGGGAACGCACATGAAGTCCCACACTAGGCCTTTTAAGGCAGGTAGCCAAGAAAAGATATTCCCGGAGCATGAAAACGATGCATACAAGCTGAAAGGCAAATTGCGCGACCCCTCAGTGTGCTCTACCTGCGAGGCGGTTTATCAGGACGCACGGTGGCAATGGTCGCCCCGCCCCCCGAGCGCGGAGGAAGTCGTCTGCCCCGCCTGTCATCGGATTGCCGATCGTGAGCCTGCAGGTTTTCTGAATATCGAGGGTGAATTTGCGCCACAACATCGGGAGGAATTGGTCCAACTGCTTCGCCAGCATGAGGCGCGCGCGCGCGCAACGCACGTGATGCAACGCATCATGGCCATCGAAGACGATTCTGGGAAGATGATCGTGACGACGACTGACATTCATCTTGCCCGGGATTTGGGTGAAGCGCTCAAGGCGGCCTTCCATGGCTCGCTGGAGTTGAAATACAGTAAGGAGGACAACTTACTGCGTGCCTATTGGCGACGTTAAGGGAGAAAGACGACAAGCCGTCTGATATCGAAGACTCACCCGTCTTCCTTACGACGGGTAAGTCAGCGAGTGCTTGGTCGCCTGCGTTTCACTGGCCTTTTTGTAGGCATCAATCCACACTGCAAGTTGCGGGTGTATATAAAAATCGAGAACGTCTCCTACGTTGATCGAAAGCGGGTGGCGGCCCAGGATCATGGCCAGTGATATAAGCGGGATCTGAAAAGGTGCCAGATCGGTCGGGTCTACCAACAAACCATTGGGAGCGTGGCTGACGGTGAGCATGTCCGTCACTCTGTCACGGCCGCTCACCACCAGTGCCTCCATACTACCGAGAAGCGGCTTGTCCTGAATCTCAGGCGACACTGGATAGATGCTGACGGTGCCAGCACTGATCCGGTGTTCTTTGTGCCAAATGGACAATGCCCAGGTTTCAGTCGGATTCTCTCCCCAAATCTCTAGGGTGCCCTCATCAATCTGCGCCTTCATGGTTCTCTCCATACGCAATGTGCAGCAGCACGGCGGGCGGATGACACACAAGCAAATGGGTCCGCGTATGCATTATTGGCGCCACTCGGAGATCGAGCTTGAGGCAAGTCAACGTCGGGATAGTTGCCCTGCACGGATTCCGGCGTGCGCTGCGGAGCCCCGTCACACCTTGATCCGCGGCGCCCGGGGCCATGCTCTCTTCAGCGCACAGCGCTGCCGTCGTTAAAGCGTACGGCTGGGGCTTTTGCGTTGGATCAAGCTGCGGTTCCATTTCACCACTAGTTTGAATCAGTCTGCCGCTCCCTCGCGCTGTTCAGTATTCCTTACGGCCTGCCGGGGTATTACCGTGACAAACGAATCCTGGCTTCCCCGCGCCAGCATCATCTACCGAGCAGGAGCTGCACATGCCCAACGAACATACGCAGGTTGTGTGGTTCGAAGAACTACGGCGAACCGATGTTCCCCGCGTCGGAGGTAAGAACGCATCGCTGGGTGAGATGATGGCCAACTTAGCGCCCCGAGGGGTGATAGTTCCATCAGGGTTCGCAGTCACGGCGTATGCCTACTGGCGCTTCGTCGATGCCAATAACCTGCGGGAGCCGGTGTCCAGGATGCTCAGCAAACTTGCTGAAGGCAAGGCGTCCCTTGCCACGGCCGGAGCGGCCATTCGTCAGCTCATTCTTGACGGCGAATGGCCCAAAGATACGGCTGAAGCGATCTGTATGGCCTATGCCGAGCTGAACCGGAGGACTGGCAGGGCAAATATGGACGTCGCCGTGCGCTCAAGCGCTACCGCCGAGGACTTACCGGATGCGAGTTTCGCCGGTCAACAGGAAACCTTCCTCAATGTCCGGGGTGATCGCGCACTCCTTGACGCATGCCTGCGCTGCTACGCGTCGCTGTTCACCGACCGTGCAATCAGCTACAGGCAGGCCAAGGGTTTCGATCATCTGAAGGTTGCTTTGTCGGTCGGCGTTCAGCGCATGGTGCGATCGGACCTAAGCGGCGCCGGTGTGATGTTCTCGATCGACACGGAGACCGGCTTCAACAAGGTGGTCCTGATCAACGCCGCTTGGGGTCTGGGTGAGAGTGTTGTCCAGGGCACCGTGGATCCGGACGAGTACGAGGTGTTTAAGCCACTTCTTTCGAACCCGTCTCTCGCGCCAATCATCGGGAAGAAGCTCGGCAACAAGCGTCGCAAAATGATCTACACGCGGGATGACCGCGCCCCGACGAAGTACGTCGCTACCGCGAGGGCGGAACGTGCGTCCTTTGTATTGGGAGATCAGGAGATTCTTACCTTGTCGCGCTGGGCCTGCACCATTGAAGACCACTATGGCCAGCCCATGGACATTGAATGGGCGAAGGACGGTGAGAGCGGAGAAATTTTCATCGTCCAGGCCAGACCAGAGACGGTCCAGTCGCGACGCGAGGCAAGCGCGGTGAAAAGCTATCGCATCAAGAAGGCCGGCCGCAAGCTGGCGTCGGGCGTGAGCATCGGGGATGCCATCGCGGCGAGCGTCGTTTGCGTCATCGAAAGCCCACGCGAGATGGGGCGCTTCGTCGACGGCGCCATCCTCGTGACCCAAGCTACGGACCCCGACTGGGTGCCCGTCATGCGGCGCGCGGCGGCTATTGTCACCGATCAGGGTGGCCGCACCTCGCATGCAGCCATAGTCAGCCGCGAGCTTGGGCTTCCGGCAATCGTCGGCACAGGCAATGCAACCCTCCTGCTGCACGACGAGCAAGAGGTGACCGTGTCGTGCGCTGAGGGCCGGGAGGGCTTTGTCTACGAAGGCACCGCTGACTATGAAGTCGAGGAAATCGATTTTGGCAGTATCCCGGCAACGCGTACCAAGGTCATGTTGAACCTGGCCAACCCGGCGGCAGCTTTCCGCTGGTGGCGGATCCCGGCCGATGGTATCGGGCTGGCGCGGATGGAGTTCGTGATCAGCAATCACATCAAAATCCACCCAATGGCGCTGGTGCGCTACGACACGCTAAAAGACGCCGAGGCCAAGCAGACAATTGCCGGCCTGACAGCCGGATACGAAGACAAGACCGAGTACTTTGTGGACCGGCTCGCGCGCGGACTGGGGAGGATTGCCGCTCTCCAGTATCCCCATCCGGTCGTGGTCCGCATGAGCGACTTCAAGACCAACGAGTACGCTCATCTGATCGGCGGCGAGGAGTTCGAGCCGCGGGAGGAGAACCCGATGCTTGGATTCCGTGGCGCGTCACGCTACTACTCTCCCCGCTATCAGGAGGGATTCGCGCTGGAATGCAAGGCGATCTGCCGCCTGCGCAAGGAGATGGGGTTTACCAATGTGATCGTCATGATTCCGTTCTGTCGCTCGGCGAAAGAGGCGGACCGCGTACTTGCGGTGATGGCGGAGAACGACCTCGTGCGCGGCGAAGACGGCCTGCACGTATATGTCATGTGCGAGATTCCGGCAAACGTCATCCTGGCGAGCGAGTTCGCCAAGCGATTCGATGGCTTTTCAATCGGCAGCAACGACCTGACTCAGCTCACCCTCGGCGTGGATCGCGATTCGGCGATGCTCGCAGAGCTATTCGACGAGCAGGACGACGCGGTGAAATGGATGATCCGCAGTGTCATTGCAGAGGCGCACAAGGCGGGCGCCGATGTCGGCTTGTGCGGCCAGGTGCCTAGCGACCACCCAGAGTTCGCCGGGTTTCTTGTCGAAAACGGTATCGACTCGATGTCGGTGAGTCCCGACAGCTTTATCGCCGTCAAGCACCATGTCGCCGCCGCCGAACAGGTGAGATCCGGGATCGCGTCGCCGCCGCAGCCAGGATGATAGGCGCCTGTGTCCATGCTCGATCCTCCTTTCCCATTTCTCTTAATAAGAAGACGCCTCGCCGTGCCGGTTGGCATCGCACTTTGCATGGCGTTCGGTCCCGCGCTCGCGGTCAGCATTACCGGGACAGACGAAGAAGCAGTATCGCCTCAATCGGTTCCGGTGCTCGTCTACCATCGCTTCGCCGCCACTGCGGAAGACTCCATGACGGTGCGCGTCGACAATTTCCGCACGCATTTGCGTGCAGTCGAGGACGCGGGCTTTCACGTTGTACCACTTACCGCGTTGCTGGCATGGCAACGCGGCGCCGCTCGAACCTTGCCGGCGCGCGCCGTGGTCATCACGGTGGACGACGACCATCGCTCCGTCTATCACGTGCTATGGCCCTTGCTGCGTGCCATTCAGCCCACCATGCCCATCACCCTTTTTATCTATCCTTCGGCGATATCGAATGCAGCATACGCGATGACATGGGACGACCTGCGCACGTTGGGTCGGGACAGTGCTATCGCGATAGAGTCTCATACGTACTGGCACCCCAACTTCCACACGGAACGTGGGCGGCACGATGCGGCCGGGTACCGGGCGTTCGTGCTGGACCAGCTTGCCCGGGCGCGCGTACGGATCCAGTCCGAAACAGGCGCAGAGGCCACCATTCTGGCGTGGCCGTTCGGCATCCATGACCGGGAACTTGAAGCGCTCGCAGCAGAAGCCGGCCACACTGCGGCGTTTACCCTGGACGCCCGCCCTGTCACGCGCCAGGACAGGGTCATGGCGCTACCGCGCTACCTGATAACGGATTCCTGCAACCAGTCCTGCATCCGGCAGATCCTGATCCGCTCGGAGACAACTGATGATTGACGCGTTACGCCGTTGCAGAATGTGGATGGCCCTCCCGACGATAGTCATCGCGGCAATCCTCTCTTCACCAGCTGGTGCGCAGGTGACGACGATCGTCCAAAGCGCCACATCGCACGATCCCATAGCAGGCGCCATCATTTCGCAGGGCGCTTACGAAGTTCGCACCGAAGCGGATGGTCGCTTCACACTGCCTTCCCATGTCGGTTGCAACCATGCGCCGGTCAACATCCGCGCGCCCGGCTATTGGCGCACTTCCGTGAGATTTGATTGCGAACGGACCGACTTCCCACTCGTGCAGTTGCAACCCCTGCGCCCGAAGGCCGTCTACTTGTCTGTCTATGGCATTGCGAGTCAGATATTGCGCGAAGACGTGTTGAGACTCCAACACCAGACTGCCATCAATGCATTGGTTATCGACGTCAAGGGCGATCGCGGCCTGACGCCCTACCCCAGTGCAGCACGCCGGAATGTCGGAGCCGAAGCGCACGCGCCCACCGCACCACCCAGAGTTCCGGATCTCCCTGCTCTCCTCAAGGAGCTGCACCGTCGCGGACTGTATCTGATCGCGCGAATTGTTGTATTCAAGGACGACCCCTTGGCGACTGCCCATCCGGAATGGGCGGTGCGTAATGCCAAAGGCGCGCCGTGGCGCGACCGGGAAACACTGCAATGGATCGATCCCACTATCCGCGCCGCATGGTCGCATCAACTCGACCTGGCAGAAGAAGCGGCCCAGCTAGGCTTTGACGAAATTCAGTTCGATTACTTGCGTTTCCCAGACGCGTTCGGATTGCGCTTCAGCCAAGCGAATACCGAGGTGAACCGCGTGCGCGCCATTACGGACTTTCTTACCGAAGCACGCGCGCGCCTAAGGCCTTACAACGTCTTCCTCTCGGTCGATATCTTCGGCTACGTATGCTGGAATCAGGATGACACGGCGATCGGCCAGAGGATCGAGATGCTCGTTCCGACAGTGGACTATATTGCACCGATGCTCTACCCCTCTGGCTTTACGTGGGGCCTGCCCGGGTGCGAACGGCCTACCGAACACCCATCCGAAATTGTCCGCCGATCGCTCGCAGAGGCCAAGCGCCGCACAGGCCTGCCGGGCGTCCGGTTTCGCCCCTGGCTGCAGGCATTTCGCGACTATGCCTTCGACAGGCGCGAGTTCGACGCCAACGCCATCCGCGAACAAGTCGACGCCGCAGATGCAGCCGAGACCGACGGATGGATGTTATGGAACCCCCGGAACCGGTACGATCCGGCGACCCTGCCGCATCCGTTGCCCGAGCACCGGTAACAACGACCTCATGAAGCTGCCCCTGATCGCTGCACGCTGTCTCGCAGCCGGATCCCTCTTCGTCAGCATCGCAGCCGGGGCAGCGTCTTTGCCCCCCGAGGTGGCAAAGACGTTGGACGCCGTTCTGGCAACCGAGGTCGCGGCCGGTCATCTCACAGGCGCTGTCGTGTTTGTAGGCGATGCCGAAGGCATTTTGTATCGTGGCGTGATGGGGGACCGGATCACAGGCACGCAACCCGTACCGATGTCCGCAGATACGATCTTCGACTTGGCGTCGGTTACGAAGCCTGTGGCAACGGCCACCGCTGTTCTGCAGTTGGTCGAACGAGGGAAATTGGCGCTAGACCGTCCCGTTGCCGCCTACTGGGCCGCATTTGGACGCCATGGAAAACAGTCGATTACATTGCGCCAGCTGCTCACCCACACATCCGGTCTCGCACCCGGCGTCTCGTCGAGACGGGCGCTACGGAGTCGAGCGGCGGTCCTGCAAGATATCCTCGCCATGTCAGCCAAGGATGCCCCGGGCGAGCGTGTTGTTTATAGTGACATCAACTACGTTGTGCTCGGCGAGATCGTCGAGCGCGCCAGCGGCGTACCACTCGATGTGTGGTGCGAGATAAACATATTCGCGCCCCTTGGCATGTCGCGTACCGGCTTTCGCCCGGACCCTCGCGATACCGCGCCCACGGCATGGCGAGATGGCAAGCTTCTGGCGGGCACCGTCCATGACCCGATCGCTGATGCGCTGGGGGGAGTGTCCGGAAACGCCGGCCTCTTCTCCACGGCGGACAATTTGGCGCGCTACGCCACCATGTTGCTCCGCGGCGGTGTGGCGTCGGGCACCGAGACACGCATCCTGTCGCCTGAGAGCGTGAATCTCATGTCGACGCCCGCCACGCTGGACAGCGGGGGGCCTGTTCGCTCGGTGGGTTGGAGTGTCGAGCCACCGCTTATTGCGAACCGGTACCGGACAGCCCCGGCGGGTACCCTCTCCCACCTTGGCTATACAGGCACAGGTCTCTGGATCGACCTCGTCACCAAACGTTTCATCGTGATCCTGTCCAGCCGCCTCTACCCCGCACAGGCGGGCGACGCCACGGTGCTACGTGCAAATATACTCGGCGCAATCTCAAGTACCTCGCCTCCGATGACGGCCAGGGCCATCGCGGCAGCCGTGCCGTCCATGGCTGCCGCGGTGGGGCGAGCACTGCAACTTCCCCAGTCCCGCGGCCCGGTGGAGAACGGGATCGATGTCCTGGAGGGCATGCAATTCGCACCCCTTGAAGGCCGACGCATCGCACTGATCACAAACCGAAGCGGCTTCGATGCCCAAGGCAGACGCACACTCGATGTGCTGGCCAGCGCGCCAAGCCTGAAGCTGGTGCGTATCTTCGCGCCGGAACACGGGCTTGACACCGACCTGGATGTGAAATTCGGCGACTCCCCAGATGAGCGCACTGGCCTGCCGGTGCGCAGCCTGTACACGGGCGAATGGGGCATTCCAAAGGGCGATCTCGCTGACATGGACGCTGTGGTGTTCGATATTCAAGATGCCGGCGTGCGATTCTTCACATACATTGCCATCCTTGGTCAGGCGCTGGAGTCTGCCTCCGCCGCAAGGATCCCGATATTCATCCTCGACCGCCCGAACCCCATGGGCGCGCGGCATGCGAGCGGCCCGGTCTCCGATCCGGGCCCAACCGTGCTAACGGCATACCACCCGCTGGCACTCGCTCACGGCATGACCGTTGGCGAGCTTGCGCGCATGTTCAACACAGAACGCGGAATCGGCGCGGATCTCCATGTCGTGCGCATGCGGGGATACGACAGAAGCATGTCATTCGCTGATACGGGCCTCGGATGGGTGCCCCCGTCGCCAAACTTGCGCGATGCGGAAGCATTGGCTTGGTATCCCGATATCGGCCTGATAGAAGGTGGGGCGATCAGCGTGGGGCGTGGAACGCCTACTCCATTTTCAGTTGTCGGGGCGCCGTGGCTCCGCCCCGAGTTGCTCTCGGCGCAACTGACGCGGTTGCGCGCTTCAGTAAACTTCACGCCCGTTCACTTTGTCCCCACGGAAGGGCCTTATGCAGGCAAGCTCTGTGCCGGCCTTCGTTTCACACGCCCCGGCACCGGCGTCCCCTCCAAGCCCGGACAACTTGGTCTTGCGTTGGCTATCGCGTTAGCGGCCGTCGACCCCGTCCGCTTCCGCCTTGAAGCGCTACGCACCTCTGTTGGCTCCGACGTCATCTGGCAAATGCTCAAGCATGGTCGATCGTTGACAGAGGTCTTCGCGACGGTGGACGAGCAAGTGGCGGCGTTCGAGAGTCGACGGGCCGCCTATTTGATCTATTGAATTGGATCGCGTGTCGGGGCGAAGGCGGCCCGCTGCGCCTTTGATGCACATCAAGTCAGAGCGCTAGTTGCGAGCTAGCCTTTCCATTGACGAATAGCCGTCGGCAGCATTTTCCTGGTCAACTGAACCGCCCTGCACAAGCCTCCTTGCGCTGGCTTCTCGCGCGATCTGCCTTGTATGCTCGGCAATGCCTTGCACTGCCAGTGGTTACCCCTAGACCCGCGTAGCTCTCGCCAAATGAGGCCCGACTTGCACACTGCCGCGACGGTGCCGCCTGCGCTGCACCATGCCGCAAGCTGCCAGGCCGACCAACTGCTCCACGACCTGCACGCCACCCATGACGGGCTGACGGAATCGGATGCGGCGCAACGCTTGCGTGATGTCGGCACCAACGAAGTCGTACCGGATGCCCGCACGCATCTCCTGCAGGATTTCCGCCGGCGGCTACTGACGCCCCTGACACTGATGCTGCTAACGTTGTCGTTCGTATCGGCGGCCATAGGTGATTTCAAATCAGCCGCGGTTACCGCTTCGATGGTCATCCTTAGCGTGGGATTAGCCACCGTTCAGGAACGCAAATCCGTACGAGCGGCCGCCTCGCTTCGGGCATTGGTGCACACGACAACGTCCGTAAAGCGGCGCCTATCGATCGCTGCAGCGCCACAAATCAGCGAAATTCCTCTCGTCGGGCTTGTCCCTGGCGATATCGTGCATATCGGCGCGGGCGACATCGTTCCCGCTGACATTCGCCTGCTTGCGACCAAAAATCTGTTCCTGAACCAGGCGTCCATGACGGGGGAGTCCGTTCCGGTCGAGAAAGTGGCGGAGGCGACTGGGCCGACCAACGACGTCATGCCCGGCGATCTTGGCAATGTGGCCCTCATGGGGACTTCGGTCGTGAGCGGTACCGGCTTCGGGGTAGTCGTGCTCACTGGGGCGCGGAGTGTATTTGGCGACATCTCCCGGCAGGTGACCCGTGCCATTCCACCCACCTCGTTCGACCTGGGCCTTAGGCGCGTGGCCACCGTGATGCTCAGGCTGATCTTCGTCATGACGCCCTTGGTGTTCCTGATCAACTACGTGACGAAGGGCGACCTGCTTCAGGCGCTGATGTTCTCGCTTGCCGTAGCAGTCGGCCTCACGCCGGAGATGTTGCCAATGATCGTCACCGTCACGCTTTCGAAAGGCGCGCTCATGCTGGCTCGCCGCAAGGTCATCGTGAAGGAACTCAACGCCATCCAGAACCTTGGCGCGATGGATGTTCTCTGCACGGACAAGACGGGAACGCTCACGCAGGACTGCGTCATCCTGCGCCGCCATGTCGATATCGAAGGCAAGGACTCCGACACGGTTCTCAGATTGACCTATCTGAACAGCTACTTTCAGACCGGCCTGCGCAATCTTCTCGATCTGGCCGTACTTGACGACGCGGAAGCTTCATTGCGCGGCGCCGAGGCGCGCGAGCGGTACCGGATCGTCGACGAAGTGCCGTTCGACTTCGAGCGGCGCCGCATGTCCGTCGTCATAGAGAGTGACACCGCGCGACTTCTGATTTGCAAAGGCGCGGTCGAGGAAGTGATTGGCATGTGCGATGCCTGTGAGCTCATGGGCCAGGTCGTGCCGCTCACCGACGCGCATCGACAACAAGCCGAAGCCTTCGCGCTACGCCTCAACGAGGAGGGATATCGCCTTTTGGCCGTGGCTAGCAAGTCCCTCCCACGATCGGGCGCCAGATCCTATGAATTGGCGGACGAACGCGGATTGGCGCTGGCCGGCTTCGTGGCGTTCGTCGATCCGCCGAAGGATACGGCCGCCGCCGCGTTGCAAGCGCTCCACGAGAGCGGTGTCACTGTAAAGGTATTGACCGGTGACAGTCCCGCGATTGCACGGCACATATGCCAGCTGGTGGGCCTCGAATTCGAATCGGTTGTGCTGGGGCGCGACCTGGACGCGCTTGATGCCTCCGCACTGGCGGACCTGGCCGAGAAATCCACCGTCTTTGCCAAGCTGACCCCGGATCACAAGGCTGCCCTGGTCCGCGCCCTTCGGTCGCGCGGCCATGTGGTCGGCGTACTTGGCGACGGCATCAATGACAGCCCGGCGCTGCGCGCCGCCGACGTCGGCATCTCCGTGGATACGGGCACCGACATAGCCAAGGAGACGGCGAGGATTATCCTGCTGGAAAAGAGCCTGCTGGTGCTGCACGACGGCGTCATCGAGGGTCGCCGGGTATTTGCCAATCTCGTCAAGTACCTGCGCATGGCCACAAGCTCCAACTTCGGTAACGTCTTCAGCGTGCTGGGCGCCAGCATCTGGCTACCCTTCTTGCCGATGGCACCCATCCAGATCCTTGCGTGCAATCTCCTCTACGATGTCTCCCAGGCAAGCATTCCCGCCGACAACGTCGACGAGGAGGCGACTCTCCTGCCTGGCACCTGGGATATCCGCTCGCTCTGGCGGTATATCGCCATCATGGGACCGCTCAGTTCCGTGTTCGACTACGTAACCTTTGCGGTCCTTTTCAGCGTACTGGGACTCTCCACGCCCGCGCACGCAATGTCGTTCCAGTCGGCGTGGTTCCTGGAGTCCATTCTCTCCGAGATCCTGGTGATCTACATCATTCGGACCCGCCGCATCCCATTTCTGGAGAGCCGACCGGCTACCGTGGTGTTGATAACAACAGTCTTCGTAGCCTCCCTCGCCGTCTGGCTGCCGCTCTCTCCCGTCGCGTCTGCCTTGCAACTCGTCGCCCCTCCCGTGATGTTCTGGCGATACCTGCCTGCGATTCTGGTCGCATACCTGCTCAGCGCCTATGCGGTGCGGTCCCGGCTGCATCCAGGGATGTATGAGCCCGGAACGCAGCGGAAGGAGCCGTCGATGGCTTGTTCCACATCAAGGGCCAGATCCTGACGCTTCCTATCTTTCAAGATGCGCAGAATCCCGCCCTCAGGGCGGTGGCCTTACCAACCAGGAGCGGAGGATGAAAACAGATATCGAACTCAAGACGCTGATCGATGATGAGTTGGAGTGGGATCCACGCGTTATCTCTCCCGACATTGGCGTAGAAGTCCATCAGGGTGTGGCGACATTATCCGGGCACGTCGGCACGTATGCCGCGAAACTTGCTGCGGAGAAGGCAGTCGGCAGAATTGGGGGCATCAAGGGCATCGTCGTCAGGCTGGAAGTCCGGCAAGACAGCCACCTTCGCGACGAAGCCGTGGCCCTGGCCGCGCGCAGTGCCCTGCAGTGGGCGGTTCACGTGCCCGTGGATGATCTTCAGTTGGAACTCGAAAAGGGCTGGATTACCTTGCGGGGGAACGTGCAATGGGGCTTTCAGCGCCACGCCGCCGAGAAAGCGGTCAGCCATATTCGTGGCGTCTCTGGTGTCACGAATCTCATCCGGGTAGTACCGAAGCTGGCGCCCGAAGAGATCGAGGGAAAAATCGAATCGGCGTTGCGCCGTCGGGCTGAACGCGAAGCCCACCACATTGCCATCTCGGAATCCGCCGGCGTCGTCACGCTGGAGGGCAGCGTCGATTCGTTGGCCGAACGTCGAGCCGCTGCGGGCGCCGCATGGTCTGCACCGGGCGTGTGCGAGGTCATCAATAAGCTCCGCGTTAGATAGAGGCATGCAAGAGACGACACCCTCCTTGCGTTATCTGCACTGACGGCGAGGTCGATGCATCCACGCAATATGCAGGTGGGCAACGGGCCGACCGCGTCCGCTAGGTCGTCTCGGCGTGGTCCGGTTCCGGGGTCGGCTCCCTGACTAGCAGGACCGGCACGGGGCTGGACCTGGCGAGGGTTTCCGCTACGCTGCCGAGAAACACCCGCTTTAGCCCGTGACGACCGTGTGTACCCGTCACGACGAGATCTGCGCCACATTCCCCCACGTGCTTCAGTACCTGGGCCGCAACGTTTCCCAGGCTAATCACGTTATCGATCAGCGTCTCCGTGTGCCGAATGCCGGCCCTCCGCGCCACGTCTGCCGCTTCCACGAGAATGCTCCGTCCGAATTCGAGCAATTCCGGCACAACATCAGCCCGGATGCCGTAACCCGTCTCATACTGCAGAAGCGTGTAGTCGATTACGTGAATGATCTCCAACTGCGCTCCGCATGCAGAAGCGATCGTGACCGCCTCGTCCAGTGCCCGGCGTGCACACGCGCTGCCGTCCACGGCAACTATGACATGCTGGTACATGATGCTCTCCTTTCGCAGATCCAACTATGCAGCACGATGCTGCGGGCGCCAGTCACCTTGGCAAGGCTGCGGGCTGCCTACTATGGATTAGCAGGGTTCGCGCGGTTCGCGTTGACGCACCGCAAGCTGGAGCGAGTCAGCAATGTGCGTGATAGACAACACACGGTGACGCCGCACGGGATTGATCGTCGTCAAAGCTTGCGCGAATTTGAGTCTGGCTCGGGCGATGTTTGGCTATCGTTTTAGGCAAACGGCTATGGCCATTCCATCTTTCGTCGTTCGGAGACAGTCCATGTTGAGCGCCCACGAGATTGCAGCGCTAATGATTCTCGATTCCCGGGGATCAGTCGCTGGCATCGACATCACGGATCTCGCCGAGCTGGCGAACCGCCGACTGATCGATTGTCGCAAGGCTCAGCCTTTGGGCCACCCTATTCGCCTCACGCCCGAAGGACATCGGTTTCTCGGCGCCATGGTGGGTGCTGCATGCGGAGAGGACGGGATCGGGTCCTCTCCTTGACGGTAGGCTTCTCCGCCTCCACCGAAGCGACGCACTCCCCCGGGGGGCGACGGCATTGCGATTGCGCCAGATCAAGCCTGCGCCACCGTGCATTCCTATATTGGAGTCATGAAACCCCATGAAATCTGGCTAGCCCCCATCCTTGCCATCCTGCTCGCGGCACCTCCGTCTCTCGCGCTGGCCCAGCGTCCTGACACGACCCGCCCTGGCCGGACGGACGCCGTCGCCGCAATCGGACTCGCGGATGCCGGCGTCGCGACGCTGCACGAGCAACAGCGGGATGGACTTGCCTACCTCAGCGGTGGGATCGGCCTCGACGAGGCTGCGGCGATGCGCCAGGCGGCGCCCAACTACAGCCTGCGCCTGACGTTCATGGGCAGCCGTGGCGAATATCTCTCCGACGTTGCGACAGAGATCTTCCTGGAGGATGGCAAGCAGGTGTTCTCGGTGATTTCCGAAGGGCCATTCCTGTTTATCCGCTTGCAGCCGGGAACCTATCGGGTCGTGACGAGGGCCGATGGCGTGGAGCGCACCAACAGGCTAACCGTGCCTGCGCGGGGCGGCGTGTCCCGCACCGTGACGTGGGCGACCTGACCTTGGCCAAAGGGCCCCATGCACCATCGGCACCGGTCGATGCGAAAGGGGTGGAAGATCCTTCCAATTTCGTTCGCGCGATGTGCGACGCCACGGCGTACCCCGACAAGGCATGGGATGTAACTCTCATCGAAACCCATATCTCGCAGGTCTTCCTGGCTGGCGACTTTGCTTACAAGGTGCGCAAGCCGGTTCGTCTGGATTTTGTAGACTTTTCCTCGCTGGACGCCAGGCGCATGGATTGTGAGGAAGAGGTGCGTCTCAATCGGAGGATGGCGCCTGAACTCTACTTGGGGGTGGTCCCCATCGTTGCGGGAGCCGGCGGCAGCGTCCGGGTAGATCGGTCCGCTTCGCCCATCGAGTATGCAGTCAAGATGCGTCGCTTCGATCAACGCGACGTGTTCAGCGTCATGGCGCAGGAAGGCCGCCTGACACTCGCGCATATGGACGCACTGGCGACCACGATTTGCGCATTCCACCACCAAGCGGACGTAGCCAGAGAATCAACCCCCTACGGCACTCCCGGAGTCATCCTGCAGACCGTGCAGAACTGCGCCGATGCCGTCGTGGCAATGACTGCTGGCGCACCCGTCGCTACCCGTGTGCGCAATGGTTTGTGCGAACGCGCGCGAGCCCTGTCGCCTGTCTTCGCGGCGCGTCGGCGGCACAACCATGTGCGCGAATGCCACGGCGACCTTCATCTTGGCAACATCGTGCTTCTCAACGGCTTACCCACGCCCTTCGATTGCCTGGAGTTCGACCCGATGCTGCGCTGGACGGACACCGCGAGTGACATCGCGTTCGCCTATATGGACCTGATTGCCCTCGGACACCCCTCGCTGGCCCACCACCTGATAAACGCCTATCTTGCGCGAAGTGGGGATTTTGGCGCGCTGCGGGTACTGCCGTTCTATGCCTCGTTGCGCGCGCTCGTGCGCGCCCGCATCGACCTGGAGCGGGCGCAGCAAGCTCGGCACGAGCTCGCAGAGCGTCCGACGGCATCCCCTTCCGCGTGGTCGCGCCTCACGCTGGCGGAGACGTTGCTGAATCCGCCTGCCCCCCGGTTGGTGTTGATGCATGGCCTCTCCGGCAGCGGAAAATCGACTGTGGCGCGCAACCTTGCCGATGCCATCGGCGCCATCTGGGTCCGCTCGGACGTCGAGCGCAAGCGTCTCCGCCGTACGCCAGACCACTACACGCCCGAGGCAATCGAGGCGACCTATCGTCGACTCCGTGCAATCTGCCGCATCGGCTTAGCGGCCGGATTCACAATGATCGCCGATGCGACGTTCCTGCTCGCAGCGCAACGACGGCCATGCATGGCCTTGGCGCAGCGGCTGGGCGTTCCCGTGACGATTGTCCACTGCGAGGCCCGCGCCGACGAACTCGCCGCAAGGATTCGCGGGCGGGCACGGCTTGGCGATGATCCGTCGGAGGCAAACCTTGCAGTTCTGGCGTCGCAGCAACGCAGCGAAGACGCACTATCGAGGGTTGAAATGGCGCTGGTAGTGCCATCTGAACACTGTGTGGCGGCGCTCATGCCCAGGCAAACGACATGATGCGAGCCGACCGAGTACAGGCGCTCTGCGCACGTGCCGGCTATGCCCGGTACGCGCGGTGCGACGCCTCACGTCTGGAGATCCGCCATTCGGCAAGGCTCCGTTGCAATATCGGATAAACACGGACGTACCAGGACTTGCCACTGAACAAGCCATAGTGGTCACAATCGGCAACGGTGACTTGTTCGTGGTGTGCGGGTGGCAGATGTCGGCACAACGCATGTGCGGCGTGAGTCTGCCCGGCGCCCGTGATGGCGTCGTCGGCACCTTCGATGGTCAGCAGGCGAGTGCTACGCATGGCGCCCGTGCGGACGCTCACGCCCGCGACGCGCCATTTGCCGCGTGGCAGCAGGAAGCGGCGAAAGACTACATCGATGGTATCCGCGATGAACTCTGCAGGGAGATCAACGGTCGCCGAATAGTCTATCGCCGCCGCCATGCTCGCGAAAATGCCAGCCGGATCGCCGCGCGAGACGCTGCGCATGGTGTCAAGGAAACGCGCGGACTGACCGTTCGCCAGAGCAGACAGCTGGAAGAAGCCCGGGTAGACGATCCGCCCTGCCCCAGGATAGCCTTGCGGCACTGCACCTGTATAACGGGCGGAAAATGATGCCCCCGAGAATTGGCTGGCGGTGCGACCAAGCATTGTCGGATTGCATCGCGCATCGATGGGGCCACCCATCAGAACGAGCGATCGAAGTTCCGGCCCGCGGCTCGCCGCCAGGCGCGCGGCGGCTGCCAGTGCCGGCACCGTCGCTTGGCAGACCGCCAATACATCGAGTTCCGCAGGCCCCAGGCTCGCCATGAATCGTTCGAGGGTCAGGACATGATCCTCGAGACGGAACATCCCTGCTTCGCGCGGAATGTCTCGCGCGTCGATCCAATCCGTCACATAGACATCGGATTCATCGAGTAATGACCGGACTGCGGCGCGCATCAGGGCAGCATGGTGGCCAGCTTGCGGCGCGCAAAGTAATAGCCTGGGGCGCGCGTCGGTGACTTTTCCGGTGCGCAGGGCAAACCGCAGAAGGCGGCAAAACGGCGTCTGCGCCGCTACGGTGACGCTAACCGGCACGGATTTTCCACTCTTGCCGATTGAGCCGATGCCGAACGCGGGCGTCCCGAACAGGCGCTGGTACGCCTGAGACATCTCATAGGCCTGCGCAAACTGGACCCGCCGGATGACGTCGGTGACGGCTGGCGAAAGGGATAACGGCCAAGACCCGAACCAGCCGACCTTCTCAACACCGCCTTGCTCCGGGTGTCGCAGTGCTGCTGTTCCGCCTTTCATTCCGGCCTCCCTGCTCCCGCAGTCCACGCACTGGTGACCTGCGCTCCTTGTGCTACCCCGGGCCTCAGCGAGCCGGACAGCGTGTCGTGCCGCAGAGCAGCCAGTCGTCCTCGAGTGTATTGACCGAGAGCCGATAGGTGATGTCCAGCGGCTCATCGGCGACTACGATATTGCGCATCTGGTCCCGCCCCTGGTAGCCCACGGATAGTCGATAGGCACCCGGCTTGAGCCGCATGTAGAACAACGGCCCGCTGGCGGTGGCGTGAAGCACGGTGCGACCCTCCTGGCTGGCCACGTCCACCATGGCACCGCCCAGTGGCTTGCCGCGTTCGGCATCCACCATCGTCAGCCGCACATTGAACTGCGCGGCGATGGCCAGCATGCCTTGCATGCTCGCCGCATCATCTCCACCTGATATGTAGGAGACGCCCTGCTGTTCCATGATCTTCCCTTCGTCACCAGCGGGCGTTGCACGGCTGGCGCAAGCCGTCGCGGCAACGGCAAGCGCCAGCCACGACAGCCCGAGGCCAAGGCATCTTGAGACCTTCATTTGCGTCACTCCGATCGGGTTTAGGGGTATACCCGGCCTGTTCCAGGGCGTTCAAGGATAGGAGGCAGCCATTCACGGCAAGAACAATGCGGCTCTACACGGCGACCTTGGCTATCGTTCTTTCCAAGCTAGCGGCACCGGGGACATGCAGGTTGATGCCAATCAACGAAGCCTCAAGTGCGGGAATTTCCGCCACGGCAACACAGGAAAGGCGCCCATACAGCGCCAGCGTGCGCAGGGGCACTTGTCGCGCCTTAGCCGTCTTTTCTCACGCCACCGACTCCGGTTGCGTTGGATCAAGCCACGGTGCCATTTCACCACTAGTGTGAATTCGTCAGTCGCTCGCTAGCGAGCACCCGGCGGAAGCTCCACATCCGGCGCGCTATTTCGGTACGAGCTCGTACAGAGGCGACCATGTAGACAGACCATCAGATTCAGAAGGACGTCAAGGTCGAAAGGGGCACGGCTGCGCTGAGTGGCCACGTGGACTCCCTGGCCGAGCCCCGCGCGGCCGTCGGTGCCGTATGGTCGGCGCCGGGCATATTGGCGGTCATCGACCAACTCGAAACCCGGCCGTGAGGCCAACGCCGCGCGCGCATGGCAAGCGGCACGCGCCGCCATCGCGCCTGAGGGCGCCAGGCAAACTGGAGACAACGGACATGAAGGGCGATATCCAACTCAAAGAGCGTGTGACCGAGGAACTGGCCTGGGACCCGGCCGTCGATGCCGCCGAGATCGGCGTCCAGGTTCAGGACGGCGTGGTAACGCTGACCGGCCATCTCAGCAACCATGCTGCCAAGTACGCCGCCGAGGAGGCCGTTAGGCGCGTGCCCGGCGTGAAAGGACTCGCCGTCGAAATCGACGTGCGCCTGCCCGATGACGCAGCGCGTACGGACGCCGACATCGCACGCGCCGCAAGCAACATTCTGGCGTGGACCTCGGTGTTGCCTGCGGATCGTATTCAGGTGATGGTTGAGGACAGCTGCATCACGCTGTCGGGCACAGTCGACTGGAACTACCAGCGCCTCGCCGCCGCGCGCGCGGTGGCTGGCCTGTACGGTGTGGTTAGCGTGGCCAACGCCATCACCGTCCAGCCCGCGATAGCGCCTGACAACATCAAGGAACGGATTGCAAAGGCGATCGAGCGCCAGGCGGTGGACGACGCGACCCATGTCACCGTCGACGTCAAGGACGGCGTGGTGACGCTACGTGGAAGCTTGCGCAGTTGGGCTGAGCGCGAGGCCGCGTCCGAAGCCGCATGGGCAGCGCCGGGCGTCACCGACGTATCGAACATTATCCAGGTAAATCTCTGACCTCCGGGGACCGACCAGGTTTTGGCGAAGACTACTGCGCAACGTCGCCTTCAACGGGCTGCCTTGCCCGGGGCCTCTTCCCAGCCACCGCCCAGGGCAACGAATAGCGCGACAGTGTCCTGCAGCCGTTGCGTACGCGCCTGCAGGTATCCAATGCTGGCCTGCTGGTATTGGGCGTTGGCGATCAACACCTGGAGATAGCCGGCGGTGCCGGCACGATAGTTCGCCTGCAGCTCATCCACCAACTGCCGGGCCGCCTGCCGTGAGCGGTACTGCGCATCGACAGCCAGTGCGTCATGCTCGAGCGCGCGCAGCGCGTCCGCCACCTGTGCGAATGCCGCCAGCACAACCTGGCGGTAGTTGGCTTGCGCGGCCGCGAACTGATCCAGCGCGGCGCGCCGCCGGAAGTACAGGGTTCCGCCTTCGAACAGCGGCGCCGCCACTGAAGCGGCGACGCCCCAAATGCCGCCTCCCATCTGGAACAGCGTGCCCGGCCGCGTACCCTCGCGACCATAGCTGGCGCTCAGGGCAATGCTTGGCAGCATGGCCGCCGTTGCCACCCCGATCCCTGCCGAGGCGGTATGCAGCTGCGCTTCCGCGGCCAGCACGTCCGGCCTGCGCTGCACAAGTTCGGAAGGCACCACGCGCGGCAGGTCCGCAGGCAGCTTGAGGGAATCCAGCGGTAACGCCAAAGGCTCGGACTCCGCAGGAAAGCGCCCCGCCAGCGTGGCGCCGAGGTGGTCCGCCTGCTCCATGCGCTGCGCCAGCGGCGGCAGGCTCGCCTCCAGCGTGCCAAGCTGGCTCAGCAGGCTTAGCTCGCTGGCATGGGTGGCGGTGCCAGCGTTGACCTGCGCGTGCGTGATCTCCACCTGGTCACGCACCACATTGACCAGTTCCTCGGTCGCCGCGATCTGGGCGGCGTAGCCTGCTCGGGCAATCGCCGTATTGACCAGCGTACCGGTCAGCGTCAGCCAGGTGGCGCCCAACACGTAGCGCTGCACTTCGGCCTGCGCGGCCATGGCTTCCAGGGCCCGGCGGTTGCCGCCGAACAGGTCCAATGCATAGCTGACCGTCGCGCCCAGCGTGAAGATGTTGAAGATGCCAGCCGGCGTCTCGGCGCCAAAACGGGCAGGCGTCGCTGTCTGCCGTGACGCCTGAGCCTGCGCCGACACCTGCGGATAAAACACACCAGCGCCCGCCCGCACAGCCGCCTCGGCCCCGCGCAGGTTTGCCTCGGCCACCTGCAGGCTTGGATTGCCGGCCAGCGCGTCCTCCACCAGCCGCTCCAGGTCCGGGCTGCCGAACATGTCCCACCATTTGGCGGTGACGCCCATGGATGCGGAAAACTGCTGGGCTTGTCCCGCGCCGGCCGACGTACTCGCGGCGTCGCCGCCACGCACATAACTGGGTACGTCCGGGGGCGCGGGCGGCACGAAATCGGGCCCGACTGCACAGCCTCCCCCCAAGGCAGTCAGCAAGGCCAGCATGACGGATCGATACCTGTGCTCGGTCACGATGCGCCGCCCAGGTAGACATCTACCAGTTGCCCTGGGTAGATCACTGGCTGCGGAGGCGGCTTGAAGCGGAAGATGACGGGCAACACGCGTACGTCAACGCGTTCGGTGCGCTGGTCCGAAAGCTGGATCTTCGGGGTCAGGTAGGGCTGTACCCGGACGAACTCCAGCGGAATGCTGACGTCCGTACCACGCACAAACATGCGCGCCTGCATTGCCTGCCCCAACTGCAGCCTGTGCACAAGAATCTCGTCGACATACACCCGGACCGCCAGGTGGTCCTGCAGGCTGCCCATGACGATGACCGGCATACTGCCTTGCGTATAGGTGCCGTACGTACCCTGCGGTGACACATAGGCGCCCACGGACGTGTTGACCGCCAGCACGATGCCATCCACGGGCGCACGGATGACGTACTTCTGCAGCAGGGCTTCGGATCCTGCCGCGGCCCTGCCCAAGGCGTCGCGTTGCTTCTCCTGATTGCGGATGTCATAGGACCACGCGCCGGCCTGTATCAAGGCCAATTGCCGGCGCGCCACGGCCAGCGCGCTGCGCGCCATGTTGACGGCGTTGGCAGCATTGTCCAGCGCATCCTGACTCACCGAGCGTGCGTCCAGCTGCCAGGACTTCCTGAGCTTCTCATACTGGTCGTCCACGGTCTTGAGGCTGGCCACCGCGGCATCCGCCTGCGCCTGCGCCACGTCCAGACTCTCCTTGCGCGGTTGGGCTTTCAGCTGCGCCAGCTGGGCCTCGGCGGCATCCGCCTGCGCCGCCTGTTGCGCGGCCAGCGCCCGCTGCACGGAATCCTCGAGCGCCAGCAGCTCGTCGCCGCGCTTCACGGGCTGCCCTTCGCGCGCCCCAATGCGCACGACCGTGCCGGTCACCTCCGGGTAGACATTGACGTTCGCCCCGTTCTCCTGATCGCTTTCAACGATGCCATTGGCATAGATGCCGCTGCGAAAGGGATTGGAGGCGGGCTGGAACACCGGCGGGAGCGGCGCCTTCTGCTGCGCGTAGATGGCGGCTGCCACAATGCCGATCACGGCGCCCAGCCCTGACAGAATGAAGAGCCAGCGGTTGCTTTTCATTGCCCGCCCCCTTGCTCGATTGCCTTGAGGCGACCATCTTCCATGTCGATGATCCGGGTAGCCATATCCAGGATGCGCGCATCATGGGTAACGATGACGATGCAGCGCCGCTCGGTGAGGATGTTGTCCCGGATAAAGCTCATGATCGAGCGCCCGGTTTCACCGTCGAGCGAGGCGGTGGGTTCGTCGAGGATCAGGATGTCGGGCTGGCTGACGATGGCGCGCGCAATGGCCACGCGCTGCTGCTCGCCACCGCTGAGCTTGACGGGCGGCAGTTGCGCCCGGGCCTCCAGTCCCACGATCTTCAGGCATTGCCGGGCCTCGGCCAGCGCATCGTCCCACTCGTAGTGGCGCAGGATCAGCGGAATGGCCACGTTCTCCAGCGTGGTCAGGCGCGGGAACAGGTGGTAATCCTGGAACACGAATCCCACTCTTCCCAACCGGAAGGTGGCCAACTCATCGTCACCCAGGCTCCACACATCGATGCCATCGATCATCACACGGCCGCCATCCGGGCGCAGGATGCCGGAAATGACGCTCAGCAGCGTGGTCTTCCCGCTGCCGGACGGGCCAACGATGAACAGTATCTCGCCCAGGTAGGCGTCGAAACTCACTTCACGCAGCGCGTGCGTGCGGGCCTCGCCCTCGCCGAACCATTTCTCGATGCGCTGCACTGAAATGGCGACACGAGGCATGGTCATCCCCGGAAGATGTCGAACGGTTCGATGCGCAACACCTTGCGCACGCCGATATAGCCGGAGAGCCCGGCGATCGCGATGACCATGGCCAGTGCCATCCCCAGGTTGGAGAAGGTGATCATGGCCGCATAGTCGGGCAGACGCAGCCGCGCCAGGGCGATCAGGATCGCGCACAGGCCGATGCCGAGGCCATATCCGGTCAGCGCTACGAACGTTGCCTGGAACACGATCATCGCGACCAGTTCGTGCCCTTTCGCGCCGATGGCCTTGAGCGCCCCGAACTTTTCCAGGTTTTCAATGATGAATGTGTAGAACGTCTGCCCGGAGATCGACAGTCCAACGATGAAGCTGATGACTGTCATCAGCAGGATGTTGGTCCCCAGACCGGTCTGGAACTTGTAGAAGTTGGAGATCCGCCGGATAAACTCATCGCGGGTCAGCGCACGGTAGCCAATCCGGCTGACGGCGCGCTGGATGCGTACCGTGTCCGCCGGCGACTTGGGTTCCACCAGGATATAGGAGATGGTGTACCGGGCCGTCGGCAGGTACTGGATCGCGCGCTGGTAGGTCGTGTACAGCGTCGGCACGCCAAACAGCCCGCTGGTCGCTACCTCCGCGATGCCGACGATCACGCCGCGGTGGTCGTTGATCTCGAAGACGGTGCCGATGTCCGGGCTCTCGAGTTTGCGAAATTCCGCATCCTTGACGACCAGGAACGCGTTTTCGGCAAAGATATCCTCGATCTTCCCCCGGAGGACATTGGGCCGGCCAAACAGGCTGGTGTCGTCGATGCCGACCACCGTAACCGGTTGGTATGTGCCACTTCCAAGGCGTACCAGCGCCCCGCCGGAGTACAGGGGCACCGCAAAGCGGACGCCGTCGATGCTCCGCACCGCGTCCAGCACATAGTCAGGCATACCGATCGTATTGGCCACCGTATTTACGGCCGGGTCCATGACCCAAATGCTCGCGCCGATGTTGTAGACCGTGGAGGACGACCGGTTCAGCACCCCTGCAAACAGCGAGGTCATCTCGATCATCAGGAAGACCGCGAAGGTAATCCCGACCAGCAGGCCGCTGAACTTGGCGCGATCATTTACCAACAGCTTGTACGCGAGCCGCAGGATGCCAAATTTGGCCGTGCGCCTGCCGCGCGTGCCCGATGGCACGGGCGGGATCCCGCTAGGGTCAGGTCGCACCGGCCGACCTCAGTGGGATTTCAGGCAGGCCACCACTTCGGCATCGCAAGGGGCAAGTGCCCCGCCATGGGGGCCGCCTTGTCTGTCGGCGCAAACGCAAGCACTTCTCCATGGCCTACCTCCAGGCCCTGCCCGGCTTCATAACGCAAAGCGGAAATGGCCACTGTGCAGCACGATATGCTGCGCCCCTGTCATCTCGCACAGAGCGCCCGCAACACGCTCGATGTCTTGGCGGTTACTCATGAATGCCGAAAGCAGATCCTCGCTGAGGTAGGAGCGTGCATTGAAATAATCCTCAAGCGCCTCTGCGGTCACCTCATACGTTGCCGTGATCTCCGACAGTTGCGTCGGCCTATCCAAGGTAGGGCAGCAAAGGCATGCAGCTTTGACATCAGTCAATGAAGTGCGATTGCCCTTCCCATGACATACTCAATTGGCCAGCGCATCTCGCATTTCGGGCTCGAGATCGTTCACTGTGTCATTGACATAGGTATCTTAAATGCGACATGGGCGCCGGCAACCTGGGAACGGGCGTCCGACGCCGGATAAAAACAAGCGACATGACTAACTCTGCTAGGCTCCATCACAGAACCTTCCTGCTGCTGCTCGCCGGAGTCAGTATTGCGTTTTTCTGGATTTTGCTGCCGTTCTACGGCGCCGTGTTCTGGGCCGCCGTGCTCGCCATCATCTTCGCGCCAATGCAGCGGCGACTCGTGCGGGCAATGCATGGGCATGCCAATATCGCGTCGCTGCTGACCTTGCTATTGGTGTTCGTTCTCGTAATCTTGCCAATGACCCTGGTCACGATGTCCCTGATCAGTGAAGGCATGAACCTGTACGAGAACATGCGCTCTGGCCGCATCAACTTCGGCCTGTACTTCCAACAGGCCATCGACGCATTGCCATCCTATGTTCGCTCGCTGCTTACGCGGTTCAACGTGGCGAGTATTTCCGACCTTCAGGAGAAGCTCAGCGCCAGTGCGTTGGAGACTAGTCAGTTCGTGGCTACCCGCGCCTTGAGCATCGGTCAGAACACGGCGCACCTGGTGATCGGTTTTGGCCTGATGTTGTACCTCCTGTTTTTTCTGCTTCGTGACGGCCCCCGACTCTCGCGGCGGTTGCGCATCGCCGTGCCGCTCAGCGACAGCCACAAACAGCACCTGACAGAGAAATTTGCGACCGTCGTACGGGCCACAGTGAAAGGCAATATCGCCGTGGCCGTCGTGCAGGGCACGCTTGGGGGAGCCGCCTTCGCGATCCTCGGCATCCAGGGACCTCTGCTGTGGGGCGCCGTCATGGCGCTCCTCTCACTGCTTCCCGCAGTGGGGGCCGCGCTCATCTGGGTTCCCGTCGCCGTTTATTTCCTCTTAACCGGCGAATTGGTCAAGGGTTGCGTCCTGGTGGGATTTGGCATACTGGTCATAGGAATGGTCGACAACTTCCTACGACCCATCCTGGTCGGCAAAGACACGCAAATGCCGGACTACGTGGTGTTGACCAGCACCTTGGGAGGCATGGCGCTCTTCGGGCTGAACGGCTTCGTGATCGGGCCCCTTGTCGCGGCATTGTTCATCGCGGCGTGGGACTTGAACAGTCTTGGTCAGGGTATATCTTCCGATGCACAGCCCGGGGGGGACCCTCTCTCCTGATGTGGCCGGCGCCACGATGAATTGGCGCCTCCCTGTCTCGTCGAGATGCATACTACTTGAGCGCTTCCTCCGCAGCGCGGGCTGCTTTCGCAACCAGATCGCGCAGCCACGCGTGACCGACGTCGTCGTCGTCCCGCCGATGCCAAACCGCTTGCATGGTCTCGGTTCCAACCTGGTAGGGCAAATGTCGGCAAATCAGGTCGCCGCGCTTCGTAAGAGCCATAGCCAAGGATGCCGGCACGATCGACAGCATGTCCGTATCGCGGAGAAGCGTTGGGATGGCCAGCGAGTGCGGGACTGTGATTCTCAACCGAGGCGCCTCCTGCGACTCGAGCAGCGCGTTCTCCAACGCACGCCGGTCGAACATCTCGGACTGTCGCGCGAGGCCGCGCTCCACGATGAAACCCTCTACAGCGCCTTCTTCCTGGCCTCCGACGGATAGGGTGACAAGCGGATACTTCGTGAGGTCCGCGAGCTTGAGCTTGCGGCGCGAAGCTGGATGTCCCTTTCGCATGACTATGGATTCCCCCTGTGCCATCAAGGTTCGGGAGTTCAGCCGGGGCGGAACCTGGGCGAAGATTCCAATCGCGAGATCGATTCGTCCCAGGTCGATCTGCTCAGCCAGGTCCAGCCGCGTGGAAGGACGGATGACCAGGTCCACGGACGGCGCGGACGCCTGCAGTTCCCGGGACAACGGCGCAATGATCACCTCCGTGACGTGATCGTTCGCCGCAATGACGAATCGGCGCCGGGATAATTCCGGAGAGAACGAAAACCGCTCTGATCCTAAGGCGTCCTCAATGCGGCGCAGGGAGTCCAGCAGCGTGGGAGCCATCGCCGCGGCACGGCCGGTTGGCACCATGCCCTTTCCCATGCGAATGAAAAGCTGATCATCAACAAGCTCGCGAAGCCTTCCAAGCGCGTGACTGACGGCCGATTGAGTGAGATTAAGACGCTTGCCCGCCAGAATCAGATTCCTCTCTTCGTAGACAGCCTCAAAGACTTTCAGAAGGTTCAGGTCCGTACGGCCGATGCTCATGACTGTATCCCTTAGAGTGAATTCCATGCATTATGAACTTGCATAGACACCAATTCCATTCAATCTATGGTTAGCGCATGATGAGGTCAACCCGTTGGATAGGAGACCCCAGAATGAAGGCTGAGAACCTCAACAAGGATAGGGAAGCACTGATCGAGCGATGCATTCCATTCCTTGAGACGGTGAAGGACTTGACCGCCGGCACCGTGGTCGAGCGTTGGCTAAACGAGAAGTACGGACCTGACAGCGAGTTCTACCAGACCGTCGCTCATATGATTAGCAGGGGTGTGGAGGACGGTTGGGCAGCAAATATCGAGATCGATGGCCCCAAATACCGCCGCAGCCGCATCGCGGAGCCCTCGGAGCGTACCCTTCACTTCAGCATCACCGCTGTGTACATGGATAGCTCCGGGAATAAGCAAGGGCATCCCGTCCATCGATTGCGAGGGCAATACCACCGTCATCCTTATGGCGAGTTCAATATGGTCGTTCCGCTACATCCGGGCGCCGTCCTGAACGGGCCGAATGGCTGGAGCGCCGGCGGATGGACCGCCCCGGCGCCGGGTAGTCATCACTATCCGGAAGCGAAGGGTGGCGCCGTTATCGCGCTCTTCTTCTTGCCTTCCGGGCGAATCTCCTACCATGAAGCACCGCAGGAGTAGCCCATGGAGCAATCCGCCTTTGAATGGTCACAAGAAGCGATGGCGCGTTGCGTCGCCACTGTCCTGAGTTCCCGGCGGTCGGTTCGCGCCTTCAGGGCTGAGCCGCTTCACCGAGAGCTCGTAGAGGAGATACTGGAGGAAGCAGCGACCGCGCCAAGCGGTGCAAACATTCAGCCCTGGCGAGTATATGTGGTAAGCGGTGCGATCAAGGACGCAGTGGTTGCCGGACTGGTCGCTGCCTACCGAGCGGGAACAGCCCCTGCACCCGCCCACTTCCCTGAGGTGTTGCCAGAAGTTTTCCGCACGAGACTGTCTGACTTCGGCGCACGTTACTACGCTTCGCTTGGGATCGACCGCGACGATGCCCCGGCGCGTATGCGGCAGACGGAGCAGAACTTCTCATTTTTCGGCGCACCGGTGGGTCTCATCATCGGTATCGATCGCAGATTGAAGCCGCACAGTTGGATCGACATCGGCCTTTTTGCGCAGAACCTAATGATCGCCGCGAAAGCGCGAGGTATCGACACCTGCCCACAGGTCGCCTTCGCACCGTTTCACAACGAGATCGCATCCTATCTGGGTATGCCGCCGGAAGAAATCACCGCCTTCGGCATGTCCATGGGATACGGAGACGTGGAAGCCAAGGTAAATCAGACAAGGATGCCGCGGGAGCGCGTGCAGGACTTCGCGCGCATCTTGGGGTTTCCCGCCAAAAATGTTGCGTAGGAGACAGTCGCGCCATTGACCGTCTCTTACGCAACGTCTGCAGTTCTCGAGACGACAGTTCTCGTTGATACCGATCAAAGGCCAACCCCGATCCGCCGCTATCTTGGATCGAGTACGCCTTCACAAGGCCCGGGTCTGTCTTCAGCACTAGGCGGGGATGACCTTCGCCGACGTCGCGCGCATCGACGAAGCCAAGGTGGAGCTGATGGGGACGGTCGCCTTTCTCAAGAGACCCGAGCGATACGGGCGCCTGGGCGGCAAGATCCCTAAGGGGGTACTCCTGCTGGGCGCCCCGGGCACCGGCAAGACCCTGCCCGATGAACTGGACGCACTGGGCAAGACGCGTCCCCTCAACGTGGCCGGCGGCCAAGATGAGCGCGAACAGACGCGCAACCAGCTGCTGGTGCAGATGGACGGAGGGCACTGCCGCACAGCATGAAGCACCCGTCATGAGTAGCCACTCGAGGAGCAGTCCATGACATCCCCGCTTACCCCGTTCCTTGCAGTCCGAGAGGCCGCACAGCGCTTGCAGGGCAATGCCTTCGACTACGATCCGCTGCTCGACATGGCCCGTGGAAAGGATCTTGTTTTGCTTGGCGAAGCCACGCACGGCACCGCCGAGTTCTACCGGATGCGGGCGGAGATCACGCAGGCGCTGGTGTGCAGCCAGGGCTTCAATGCCGTCGCCATCGAAGGCGACTGGCCCGACGCCTGGCGGGTCAACCGCTACGTGCAGGGCGAGGGCGACGACAGCGCCGAGGAGGCCCTAGGCGATTTCGAGCGCTTTCCTGCCTGGATGTGGCGCAACGGGGAATTCCTGGTGTTCATCGAATGGCTGCGTGGCCATAATTCCGCTCTGCCGCCGGAGCGGCGGGTCGGCATCTACGGGCTGGATCTCTACAGCCTGTACCGCTCTGCCGAGGCCGTGATCCGCTACCTGGAGCGCGCCGACCCGGTCCAGGCAGCGGCTGCCCGGCAGCACTACGCCGCACTTGACCATGTGCGCGACCCGGCGGCTTATGGCTACCAGGCCGCGACTGGGCTGCGGGCGCCAGCGCGCGACGGCGCGATCCGCCAACTGCTGCAGCTGCGCACCGACGAAGCCGCCTATATCTCCCGCAACGGCCTGGCGGCCATGGATTCGCACTATTTTGCCGAGCGTAACGCGACGGTCGTCGTCAATGCGGAAGCCTACTACCGCGAGATGTTCGGCCGCCGCGTCAGCACCTGGAACCTGCGCGATGCGCACATGGCACAGACGCTGACTTCGCTGGCCGCCTACGGGCAGCGCCGTGGCGGCAGCGGGCGCATCGTGGTCTGGGCCCACAACTCCCACCTCGGCGATGCACGAGCGACAGAATCGCAATTGCGCGGGGAGTGGAATTTGGGGCAGTTGATCCGACAGCAAGCCGGCGTGCGAGCGCTGCTGGTCGGCTTTACCACCTTCACCGGCTCTGTCTGCGCGGCCTCGGAGTGGGACGGCGACCCCGAAATCAAAGCCGTAGTCCCGGCACTGCGCGGCAGTTGGGAGGCACTCTTCCACAGCACCGGACTCGACCGCTTCTTCCTGCCGCTTGGGTCACAGGCCAGCGCCCCGCTCTTCGAAGTCATGCTGGAACGTGCCATCGGTGTGCTCTACCTACCGCGCACGGAGCGTGCCAGCCACTACTTCGATGCCTCGATCGGCGGCCAGTTCGACGCCCTCTTCCACCTGGACGAGACCACCGCGCTGGAGCCGCTGCAACCCGGGCACGCTGTTCCGGAGCTGGACAGCGAACGGCCGGACTGACGCGCACGTGCCGGCCGGGATGGTTCGCGCCATCCCTCCGACGCATTGCGCACTCCTTGCGATACATCAACCCCCGCCGAGGTTGTCCCCCTAGTCTTATCCAGACCGGGCCGGGTACGCCCAGGGGGCCCGGCGGTTGCCATGGGAGCCAGCCATGACTGTCCGTAACCTTGACGCACTGCTCCGTCCGCGCTCGGTCGCGCTCATCGGCGCGACGATGCGGCCGCATAGCGTGGGGGCAACCGTGCTGGCGAACCTGTCCGGGGGCTCCTTCACCGGCCAGTTGTACCTGGTGAACCCGAAATATGCGACGCTGGCCGGCCAACCCTGTTACCCGCGCGTAGGTGCGTTGCCGGCACCGCCGGACCTGGCGGTACTATGCACGCCCGCACCCACTATTCCGGGGCTCATCGCCGAACTCGGCGCCGCCGGCACGCGCGCGGCCATCGTGCTGACTGCCGGCTTTGAGGGTCCCGAGGACAGCGCCGGAGGCGCCCTGCGGCAAGCCATGCTGGATGCGGCGCGGCCTCATCTTCTCAGAATTCTCGGGCCAAACTGCGTCGGGCTCATCGCTTCGGGAATCGGCCTCAATGCCAGCTTCGCACCCGGCACGGCCCTGCAAGGCAAGCTGGCATTCGCCACGCAATCCGGCGCGCTGGCCACCGCTGTGCTGGACTGGTCTCGCTCACGGCAGATCGGCTTTTCCCATTTCATCTCCCTGGGCAACAGTGCCGATGTGGACGCAGCCGATGTGATCGACTACCTCGCCGGCGACGCCGAGACGCATGCCATCCTGCTCTACGTGGAAGCGATCCGCCGTGGCGCAAAATTCATGTCTGCGGCGCGCGCCGCCGCCCGCAACAAGCCGGTGCTGGTCGTCAAAGCCGGGCGCTCGGCGCAGGCGGCACGCGCTGCCGCCTCACACACCGGCGCCATGGCGGGTGCCGACGACGTTTACGACGCCGCGATCCGGCGGGCCGGCATGCTGCGCGTGGACACCACGGAGGCCCTGTTCGATGCGGTCGAGATGCTTGCCCGAATGCGCGCGCTGCGCGGAGAGCGCCTCGCTATCCTGACCAATGGCGGCGGTGCCGGCGTGATGGCGACGGACGCGCTTGCGCATGCCGGAGGGACCTTGGCCCGGCTGTCAGACCAGACCCTGAGCCGGCTGGACGCCGTGCTCCCCGCCACCTGGCCGCGCGCGAACCCCATCGACATCATCGGGGACGCGCCCGTCGAGCGCTACCTGAGTGCCTACGCCATCCTCTGCGAGGCGCCGGAGACCGACGCGGTGTTGATGATCCATGCGCCAACCGCCGTGGTGCCGGCCGCCGAGATCGCGGCCGCACTCATCAGCGCGCCGTTGGGCGGCAAGCCTCTTCTTGCGGCATGGCTTGGGGCGGATTCCGTGCAGCAGGCCCGTCGCTTGTGCCAGCAGGCGGGCGTGCCGACCTTCGACACCCCGGAGCGAGCAGTGCGCGGCTTCCTGCAGGCCTGCGATTACCACAGGAATCAACAGTTGCTGATGCGCACGCCGCCCGCAGACGGCCCCTACACGCCGGCCGACAAGGACCAGGTGTGGGCGATCATCGGCAACGCCCGGCGCGCTGGCAGGGCGTGGCTGACCGAGCCGGAGGCCAAGGCCGCGCTGGCCGCCTATGGCATCCCCGTGGTCTCGACCCAAACCGCGCCAGGCATCGACGAGGCCGTCGAACAAGCCACAAGGATCGGCTACCCGGTAGCGCTCAAGATCCTGTCCCCGGACATCACGCACAAGTCTGCCGCGGGCGGCGTGGCACTAGACCTCGCCGACGCCCCCGCGGTGCGCAGTGCCGCCAGCGCCATGCTCGAGCGGATCCGGCAGCATGCTCCGGAGGCACGGGTGGAGGGCTTCTCCGTCCAGGCGATGGTCCGGCACGGCGATGGCTTCGAACTGATCATCGGCGCCGTCACCGATCCCGTGTTCGGTCCTGCCCTGCTGTTCGGCCATGGCGGCGTCAACACTGAGCGCATCGGTGACCATGCTGTGGCGCTGCCGCCACTCGACACGCTACTCGCGCAAGACCTGGTGTCGCGCACCCGCATCGGACGGCTGCTGGAAGGCTGTCACGAACACCCCGGCGTCGACGCAGACGGCCTGCTCAATGTACTGGTACAGGTGTCACGCCTGGTCTGCGATATTCCCGAGATCGACGAACTTGATATCAATCCGCTGCTGGCGAGCGCGACAGGCATCATTGCGCTCGATGCCCGCATCGCCATCAAGGCGCCGGCGCCGGGCTTGCACCCGCGGCTAGCCATCCAGCCCTATCCGGATGCGCTGGAAGAACGCGTAGAACAGAACGGTCGCGCCATTGTGCTGCGGCCCGTGCGCCCCGCTGACGAAGCAGCCTACCGGGCCTACTTCCGCCAACTGACGGCCGAAGATATCCATGCGCGCTACTTCTGCACGTTCCGCGAGCCGGAACACAGCCAGTTGGCAAGGCTCACGCAGATCGACTACGCGCGTGAAATGGCGTTCATCGCGACAACTACCGATGCACGCGGCGAGACTTCCATCCTGGGCGAGGTCCGGGCGGTTGCGGATCCGGACAATGTCCAGGCGGAGTTCGGCATTGCCGTGCGCTCGGACTGCCAGGGACAAGGACTGGGAAAGCTGCTGCTCGACAAACTGATCCGCTACGCACGCGCAACGGGCATCGGCGCGCTGGTGGGCTGCACCATGCCGCACAACCGGGCCATGCTGACACTAGCGCGTAGCTGCGGCTTCAAGACCGACATCGCGGCCAGCTCCGACGGTGTCAGTTTGCACCTTGCGCTGCACAAGGAGAATGCCAGCGTTCGCACGCGGCGGTAGCGCCTGGAAGGCGCAGCAGCAGCGATGGACCGGGACCGTCCGGGCGCACTCGCACCGTTCGGCACTCGATCGCGCCTGCAGAACGAACCAGCGCGCCATCGTCGCCTGGGGCTAATCTTCTACTAAAGTCTACTGAGGCAGCCCGCTAGCGTGGCGTGCTCTTATTTGTGTGAGTGCGAGATAGCTCCGCTGGTCCGTTCCATGCGTATGGCTTTCCTGTTGCACACGAGATGTGGCCTGATCCGGCCAGCCGTGCGGCGCGCGCCAGGAGGAACCCCATGCGAATTGCACAAATTGCACCCCTTGCCGAGCGGTGCCCGCCAAAGCTATACGGCGGCACCGAGCGAATCGTGTCCTACCTTACGGAAGCCCTCGTGTCGCTGGGTCATGACGTCACACTGTTCGCCAGTGGCGATTCGGTGACCTCCGCGAGGCTTGTGCCGTGCTCGCGCGTGGCGTTGCGGCTGGACAGTCGCGTGAGGGACCCACTGCCTCATCAGTTGCTCCAACTCGAAAATGTGATGCATCGTGCCGATGAATTCGATGTGCTCCATTTCCACATCGACCTGATTCACTATCCGCTTATCCGCGACATCGCCGACCGTACGATCACCACGCTGCACGGGCGTCTCGACCTGCCCGATCTCTGGCCGTTCTACGACACTTTCCCGCATTACCCGCTGGTCTCCATCTCTGCCTCCCAGCGTTTGCCAATGCCCCCCGTGAATTGGCGCGGCACGGTCTATCACGGCCTCCCGGCCACGATGTTGCGGGCGCCCCCGCATCCGCGCGGTGATTACCTCGCTTTCCTGGGCCGCATTTCGCCCGAAAAGCGGCCTGACCGCGCCATCGACATTGCGGTGCGCACCGGTCTGCCGCTGAAGATCGCAGCCAAGGTCGATCGCGTCGACGAAGCATACTGGCATGGCACCATCGCGCCGATGGTAGCCGCCCATCCCAATGTCGAATACGTCGGCGAGATCGGCGACGCGGACAAGGGTGAATTCCTTGGAAACGCCAGGGCATTGCTGTTCCCCATCGACTGGCCCGAGCCTTTCGGCCTGGTCCTGATCGAGGCGATGGCCTGCGGGACGCCTGTGGTGGCGTTCCCGGCGGGATCGGTGCCGGAAATCGTCGAACACGGTGTCACGGGCTACATTGTGGAGACCATTGCCGACGCGGTAGGTGCCGTGGAGAGCATCAATGCCTTGTCACGCGCGAACATCCGTGCGGCCTTCGACGCGCGCTTCACTGCAGGCCGGATGGCGCGCGACTATGTTTCCCTGTACAACGCCTTGCCGGGCGTGGGTGGTGTCCCGCCCGTGCCGGACAAGCTCGAAACGTCCGAGATGCGGTTCGCAGCCTGAAATCAGAAGGGCTACAGGAGCCGGCGGCATCCGCCAAAGGAGCTCGACATGCAGTCGTCGCAACGCATCGACCCGGCATCGACCCCGGTCGAACTGGGCACGCACAACATGGCCCATATCGCGCAGTTCTACATTCCAGCGGCCGCTTCGCTTCAGGAGCGCCGTCCCCGCACGCTCAAGCATGGCGAGACGTTCGCCCTGTTCGATCACAACGGCGACGCGCTCGGTGCGCCGGGGAGCCCGGAAGGCGTGTTCTTCCGCGATACCCGACATTTGTCATACCTGTACCTGACCATCGACGGCGCGCGGCCCCTGCTGCTGTCTTCCACAGTGCGTGACGACAACGCCACGCTGACCTGTGACCTCACCAACCCCGACCTGGCCGACGCCAACGGCGAGATCTACCTCGAACATGACCTGATCCATCTGCGGCGCTCGCGCTTCATCTGGAATGGCGCGTGCTACGAGCGGTTGATGGTCAAGAACTACGACGAGCAGGCCCGTGACATCACCATTGGTGTCGCGTTCGATGCCGATTTTGCTGACCTGTTCGAGGTACGCGGCTCCCGGCGCCCGATGCGCGGGGAACGCCATCCGCCGTATTGCCAAGGTAATGCCGTGGTACTGGCCTATGTCGGGCTCGACGATATCCGCCGCGAAACCACGCTGCGCTTCGAACCGGCACCCGAAGCACTGACGGGCACCCAGGCCACGTTCCGGCTGCATGTGCCGGCTCACGCGTGCCGCGTCCTGCGGCTGCAGATCACCTGCGGTTCCGACGATGCTGCCGAGCGTATCCCGTTCCTCCGGTCACTGCGCCAGGCGCGGCGCGACCTGCACCGGGCGGCGTCGCGCGCGGTGACGGTCACTACCTCGAACGAAATCTTCAACGAATTGATGGGGCGCAGTGTCTCCGACCTGTACATGCTGTTGACGGATACGGCGCAAGGGCCGTACCCCTATGCGGGGATTCCATGGTTCAGCACACCGTTCGGCCGCGACGCGCTGATCACGGCGCTGGAAACGCTTTGGCTGGACCCTGCTATCGCCCGCGGGGTGCTGCGCTACCTGAGTGCCAACCAGGCCACCGCCATGGACGCCGCCACCGATGCCGAGCCAGGCAAGATCCTGCACGAAGTTCGGCATGGCGAAATGGCCAATCTGGGCGAGGTGCCCTTTGGCCGCTATTACGGCAGCATCGATTCCACCCCATTGTTCGTGATGTTGGCCGGTGCCTACCTGCGCCGGACTGGCGACGTCGACACACTGCGCGCCATCTGGCCCGCCATCGGCATGGCGATCGAATGGCTGCGCCACTATGGCGACCGCGATGGCGACGGCTTCATTGAATATTTTCGACAGACCGAGCATGGGCTCGTGAATCAGGGCTGGAAGGACAGTCGCGATTCGGTCTTCCATGCCAACGGTGTGCTGGCCGACGGGCCCATCGCGCTGATTGAAGTCCAGGCCTATGCATTTGGCGCCTGGCAGGCCGCGAGCGAAATCGCGACCGCGCTTGGCGATGCGCCGGCAGCCGCGAGCTACCAGGCTGCCGCTGACCACGTGCGAACAGCCTTTGATCGGACGTTCTTCGATGACGAGCTAGGCACCTATGTGATCGCCCTCGACGGCACCAAGGCGCCCTGTCGGGTGCAGAGCTCGAACGCCGGCCATGCGCTGTTCACGGGTATCGCCGAACCGGCCCACGCGGCGGCCGTCGTTCGGACGCTGATGCATAGTGCAATGTACTGCGGCTGGGGGGTGCGCACCGTCTCGTCGATGGCGGCACGTTTCAATCCGATGAGCTACCACAACGGCTCAGTCTGGCCGCACGACAATGCGCTGATCGGCGCGGGGATGGCGCGTTACGGCTTCAAGGACGAGGCCCGGCGTATCTTCCAGGGGCTGTTCGCGGCCTCAACCTATATCGACCTGCGCCGGCTGCCCGAGTTGTTCTGCGGCATTGCCCGGCAACGGACGCAGGGGCCGACGTTCTACCCGGTGGCCTGCTCGCCGCAGGCATGGGCCGCCGCCGCACCGCTACTGCTGCTGCAGGCATGCCTCGGGCTGGATTTTGATCCAACCACGCCGGGCATCAGCTTCAACCAGCCAGTGCTGCCTGATTTTCTCGACGAAGTGGTGCTGCGGAACCTGTCTGTGCAGGGCGCTTCCGCGGACGTGGCCGTACGGCGCTCGGGCGCGCGCGTGGTGGTGGATGTGCTGGACCGGAGGGGGGCGATATCCGTGGTGACGCGCCACTGAGCCTCCGCCATCGGGCGGCGCGCGGGACGCTCGCAGACCGAGGGCCCCGTGCGTCACTGATTTGTAAGGGCTCTAGGTTGGGACACCCATAACACCTATTCTGAGAAGGTGAAATGACCTGCACCGCGGACCTGCACCGCGGTTCCCAGGTTTCCCCACAATCTTTTCCAGACGCCCCTGCCCCTCCCCTGCATGCGATGCCAGACCTTGGTCATTGCATGCGCGGCCCTTCCCGTTCCCTCTTGCTAAAGCGCTCCGGATGCGATGCCGCGGAGTTCGTGCGCCCCGGGGCGTGTCCCGATGCATCGTGTCGTGTTCCAGGGGAACCTATGATGGAACCTGCAAATGATCTTCACAACCGGCTCGCACAACTGAGCCGCCACGCCGAGTTGGCCGCGCATTTCCTGACTGCGACGGCCGAAGCCGCTGCGGACCCACAATGGCACGCCATATTGGTTCAGCAGGCCAGGAACCTGCACTCTTCCGCGGCGCAACTGTCCCTGGACGCCGGATGCGCAGTCGGCATATCACCCTCCAGTTCTCCCGGCGGCGGCGCCCAAGCCCCCTTTCTCCCTCAGATGGAGTCAGGTGCCCTCATGCTGACGAAGCAAGCCTTTTCCCGCGTGAGTACATTGACATCTGAGTTGAGTGAAATACTGCGCGCAACAACCGCTGAGAGCCCCATCCAGAAGTCTCTGACGGCCTACTACCATGCCTGGCTGGAAGTTCTAGACATGCTGACAGCGCGCCTCCGCGAGGCTGCCCCTCACGACGACAACCAACTGGCGCCGCGCTTGCACACGAAATCCGAGTAGTTCAATGCGCCTTGCCCAATGCGAGAAATATATGCCTTCCTTCAAAGACAAAGCAGGTCAAACTTCAGTCGGCACCGTCGGCGCGCTTGCCGGAATAGGGATGGCGCTGGCCGGAGGGGCCACTGCACTATGGGTGCGAAACCAGGCACGCAAGGCGCAACACGACAATCCCCCGCTCGGGCAATTTGTCGAGGTGGATGGCGTGCGCCTGCACTACGTCGAGAAGGGTGCTGGCCCGCCCGTCCTTTTGCTCCACGGAAACGTCTTACAGCTAGAGGACTTCATCGCCAGCGGATTGCTGGAGGCGCTGGCGCGGCACCACCGGGTGATTGTGTTCGACCGACCAGGCTTTGGTCACAGTGACCGGCCCCGCGACCGGCAGTGGACGCCAGAGGCGCAGGCCGCGTTGATGACCGCGGCCCTGGCGAAGCTGGGTGTGGACCCACTCGTGGTAGTCGGGCATTCGTGGGGCGCGTTGGTGGCGCTCGGCATGGCACTCGACTTCCCCACAGCGGTGCGCGGCCTGGTGCTGATAGGCGGCTACTACTACCCCACCGTCCTGGCCGAAGGAGCCTTGGCCGCGCCGACGGCCATTCCTGTGCTCGGTGATGCCATGCGCTATACGGTGGCGCCGCTCGCCGGCCGCTTGCTCCTGAAGCAGACGGTGCGCAAGATGTTTGCGCCCGCGCCCATGCCGCCCAACTTCTTCGACGTGGTGCCGCGTGAAATGCTGCTTAGGCCGTCGCAGATCAGAGCCGCTGCAGAGGATGCCGCGACCATGACCCCAACGGCGAGAAGGTTTCAAGATCGCTACGCCAGCCTGGAGATGCCGGTAACCCTCTTCGCAGGCGCGGGGGACAAGATCGTTGATCTCAAGGCGCACGGGGCCCGCCTGCATGATGAGTTGCCCCACAGCACGTTAGTTATTGCGCCTGGTGCGGGTCACATGGTTCATCACGCGGTGCCGGGAGATATTGCGCAAGCGGTCGAGTCCATGTTGCGTGGCCCGGGTGCGTTGCGGCTGGCGCAGACGGGACCGTCCTCGTCACCTGTCGACGCCGGCGGTGAAGTGGACGAAGGCGGCAGCACGACCCCGGCCCGGGTGTAACACCCGCGTGGCAGTGTAGTGACCGGAAACTCGCGCCCAAAAAACAAAACCCCGGAAGACCGCGATCTTCCGGGGTTCGCCGCCAATACGATGTAGTGGCGGAGACGGAGGGATTCGAACCCTCGATCCAGGTTTTGGCCCGGATGCTCCCTTAGCAGGGGAGTGCCTTCGACCTCTCGGCCACGTCTCCCAAACTTGCGTTGTGTGAGGGAGGCCACACAACGAAGCGCGTATTCTAGCGGGGTCGACTCAACTGGTCAATGACATTTCCATGACCAATCGCGTAAAAAACGCGACACCAACCCTACCAGACACAACACTCACCAGATCACGCCTGATCCAGCTCAAACACCTTGTGGAGCGCGCGCACGGCCAGCTCCATGTACTTCTCGTCGATCAGCACCGAGATCTTGATTTCCGAGGTGGAAATCATCTGGATGTTGATGCCCTCTTCCGAGAGCGTGCGAAACATCTTGCTGGCGATGCCCACGTGCGAGCGCATGCCCACGCCCACCACCGACACCTTCGACACCTTCGGGTCGCCGGACACGCTGGCGGCGCCGATATGGCCCTTCACGCTGTCGGTCAGGATGGTCAGCGCGCGCTGGTATTCGCCGCGCGGCACCGTGAACGTGAAGTCGGTCTTGCCGTCCACGGACTGGTTCTGGATGATCATGTCGACGTCGATATTGGCGTCGGCGATCGGGCCCAGGATCTGGTAGGCGATGCCCGGCTTGTCCGGCACGCCCAGAACGGTGATCTTGGCTTCGTCACGGGCAAAGGCGATGCCGGAGATGACGGCTGCTTCCATGTCAGACTCTTCCTCAAAAGTAATCAGCGTGCCCGAGTGCATTTCCTGCTCGAGCGGCATCAGGGGGTCGGTCAGCGACGAGAGCACGCGCGTCTTCACGCGGTACTTGCCGGCGAACTCCACCGAGCGGATCTGCAGCACCTTCGAACCCAGGCTGGCCATTTCCAGCATTTCCTCGAAGGTGATCTGGTCCAGGCGGCGGGCGTCCTCGACCACGCGCGGATCGGTCGTGTACACGCCGTCCACGTCGGTATAGATCAGGCACTCGTCCGCCTCGATGGCGGCGGCGATGGCCACGGCCGAGGTATCGGAGCCACCACGGCCCAGCGTGGTGACGTTGCCGCTGTCGTCAATGCCCTGGAAGCCCGTGATCACGACCACGCGGCCGGCATCCAGGTCACCCAGGATGCGCTCATCGTCGATCGACTCGATCCGCGCCTTGGTGTAGGCCGAATCGGTCTTCACCGGCACCTGCCAGCCCGTATAGCTGACCGCGTTGATGCCTTCGCCGTGCAGCGCGATGGCCAGCAGGGCCACGCTGGCCTGCTCGCCGGTGGAGGCCAGCATGTCCAGTTCACGCGGGTCCGGCTGCGCGGAAATTTCCTTGGCAAGGCCCAGCAGGCGATTGGTCTCGCCCGACATGGCCGAAGGCACCACGACAACGCGGTGACCGGCGCGGTGCCACTTGGCCACGCGCTTGGCGACATTCTTGATGCGTTCCGTGGAACCCATCGAAGTGCCGCCGTATTTGTGAACGATGAGAGCCATCTTCTTGTCGACGCCAGCGATTGTGCAAAGCCCTTGAAAATACACGATCGCCGACCATCAGGCAAGGCTGTGGCGGGGCGCAGCCCCAGCTCCCGGTGGGTGCCCTAGTCGAGTTCCACCCACTCCACACGCCAGCGTGGCGCATGGGGCGCATCGGCGGGCCAGCGGCGATGCATGCCGAGCCCGGCTGCCAGCACGATCTGCGCGCCGCTCCACAGCAGCGGCAGCCAGGCGCGCCGCCACGCCGGCACAGCCGCCTCCTGGTACGCCTGCTTGAGCGCGCGCGCCGGGCCGCCGGGCCGCAGCACGATCCGTTCGCCGCCCTGCCGCGCCGCGAGCCGCAGCGGCCCTTGGAGCACCGCTTCCGGCACGCCGAAGGTGTCGTCGCGCGTGAATCGCAGCGCACCCCGCCATGCCGGCACGACGATTCGATCCTCGCCGCGCCAGACGAAATCGAACGCTGCCGGCGCGGCGTCCGGCACCGCGCGGCAGGCCAGCGCCTTGTCGCGGAAGCGCCGCAGCACCAGCCCGTCATGCGCGATGGCGGGCTCGCCGCCGTCACGCTCGATCAGCTGCGCCCGCATCGCGGCCAGCCGCGCCGTGGAGGGCGGTTGCGCGCCGAGGTCGCGCAGCCAGTGGCGCAGCACAGCGTCGACATGGCCGGATGGCAAGGCACGCAGGCCAGCCAGATCGAGCTCCGCAAGGGTGTCCGCATCGCGTCCCGGCGAGACGAGACGGGCCAGCTCGCCCGCCGCGAGCCCGTCGAGCATGGCCGCCGCCTGGCCGAAATGCGAAGCTGCCTGGATCACGTTCTCGTACAGCGCGGGGAAGGCCTCGCGCAGCGCCGGCAGTTGCGCGCGCAGCGCATTGCGGGCGAAGCGGGTATCGACATTTGAAGGATCTTCGATCCACGACAGCCCGTGCGCGGCGCAATAGGCGTCGATCTCGTCGCGCGAGACCTCGAGCCAGGGCCGCAGCAGTTGCACGTCGCCCTGAGCGTCCAACGGCCGCCGCGCGGGCATGCCGGCCATGCCGGCCACGCCGGCGCCGCGGAACAACCGCAGCAGCACCGTTTCCACCTGATCGTCGCGATGATGGGCGAACAGCAGCAGCGCAGCACCCTGCGCCCGGCACATGCGGCCGAGCGCGGCATAGCGGGCACGGCGCGCGGCGGCCTCGATGCCCTCGCCCGCCAGCGCCTGCACGGTCACACGCTCGGTGATCAGCGGCACCTGCGCCGCGTGGCACAGCGCCGCGCAGAAGTGCTCCCACTCGTCGGCCGGCGCCTGCAGGCCGTGATGGACATGCAGGGCCACCACGCGCACAGCCGGGGCCAGCGCCGTGCCTTGGGCCACCGCGGCGCACGTGGCATGGAGCAAGGCGACCGAATCGCGCCCGCCCGAGAGCGCAACGGCCACCGTGACCGGCGCCGCCCCGCCAGAAACAACAAAGGCCGCACCGGCCTGGAGAGCCTGTGCGACCTTGTCGGTCAGGGGTGCGGTCAACGGCACCACACCGGCGCGCCCGTCATTCCTGGACGCCGGTTTCCTTGAACTTGCCATAGGCCATCAACCGTTCGTGCCGGCGTGCCTGCAGTTCCTTGACGCTCATGCCCTGGAACTGGCGCAGCGATTCCGCCAGCGAGCGCTTGAGCATCGTCGCCATGTTCTTCGGATCGCGATGCGCGCCGCCCAGCGGCTCGTTCACGATCTTGTCGATCAGGCCCAGCGCCTTCAGGCGGTGCGCGGTCAGGCCCAGTGCCTCGGCGGCTTCCGGCGCCTTCTCCGCGGTCTTCCAGAGGATCGAGGCGCAGCCTTCCGGCGAGATCACCGCGTAGGTGGCAAATTGCAGCATCTGCACCACGTCGCCCACGGCAATCGCCAGCGCGCCGCCCGAGCCGCCTTCACCGATGATCGTGGCGATCAGGGGCACCTTCAGGCCGGCCATCACGAACAGGTTATGGCCGATGGCTTCCGACTGGCCGCGCTCCTCGGCGTCGATGCCCGGGAACGCACCCGGCGTATCGACGAAGGTGAAGATCGGCAGGCCGAACTTGTCCGCCAGCTCCATCAGGCGCTTGGCCTTGCGGTAGCCCTCGGGCTTGGACATGCCGAAGTTGCGCAGCGCGCGCTCCTTCGTGTCGCGGCCCTTCTGGTGGCCAATCACCATGCACGCCTGGCCATTGAAGCGGGCCAGGCCGCCGACGATGGACAGGTCGTCCGCAAAAGCGCGGTCGCCGTGCAGTTCATGGAAGTCGGTGAAGATCTCCCGCACGTAGTCCAGCGTGTACGGACGCTGCGGATGGCGGGCGATCTGCGCAACCTGCCACGGGGTCAGGTTGGCGTAAATATCTTTGGTCAGCTGCTGGCTCTTGCCGGCCAGCCGCGAAATCTCTTCGGAAATATCGACAGCCGAGTCGTCCTGCACAAAGCGCAGTTCTTCGATTTTTGCCTCGAGCTCGGCAATCGGCTGTTCAAAATCCAGGAAGGTGGTTTTCATAGAAACACGGACCTGTCTGTGAAGGGGCGCATTCTACCGGAAAAAATCCCGGTTTCGACCGCCCGATATGTTGATTTTCAAGCACTTATGCGCAAAATCAACGCCGTCACTGCCTGTTGATGGACTGCCTGGTTCCTAATAAGTCACCGGTACGGGGTCAAGGCTGCGCCACATGTACCACGTGGCAACCGTGCGCCACGGCTCCCAGTTGGCCGCCACCTCGCGCGCCTCACTGCGGGTGACGGGTTCGCCACTAAAGTAATTGGCGGAGATCGCGTTGATCAGCCCGACGTCGTCGAGCGGCAGCACGTTCGGCCGCATCAGATTGAACATCAGGAACATCTCGGCCGTCCAGCGGCCAATCCCACGGATCTGGATGAGCTCGGCGATCACCGCCTCGTCGTCCATCGCCGCCCACTCCTTCACATGGACGCGCCCGGCCTTGAAATGTTCAGCCAGATCGATGATGTATTCGGCTTTGCGGCGAGAAAGGCCACAGGTGGCGAGCTGCTCGGCGCCGGATTTCAGGAACTGGGCCGGCGTGAGCTTCGGACACATCGTGACCAGCCGCTCCCAGACCGACTGCGCGGCCTTCACCGAGATCTGCTGGCCGACCACCGATCGCGCCAGTGTGACGAAAGGATCACCACGCGAGATCAGGTGCGCGGGGCCATAGGTCGGAATCATCTTCTTGAGGATGCGGTCGCGCTTCATCAGGTCGGCGCAGGCCTCGTCCCAATAGGCGGGGCGCACCGCATCGACGACCGTCTCCACCGGCAGCGGCACCGCCTTGGCTTCGGGAAGTGCCGGCTTGGCGGCCTTGCCCGCCGCCTTGGGCGCCACCTTGCCGGCCACCTTGGCAGCCGGCTTCCCGGCCACCTTCGGCTTGCGCGCGGCAGCGTTCAAGCACGCCTCCACTCGGTGGCACCGCCCGGCTTGTCCTCGAGCACCACGCCGGCCGCGAGCAGTTCGGCACGAATGCCATCCGCCTCGGCGAAGTTGCGCGCGGCCTTGGCGGCCTTGCGTGCGGCGATGCGTGCCTCGATGTGCTCGGCTGTGGGGCCATCGGCCACCTTGCCGCCCTGCAGGAAGGTATGCGGATCGCGTTCGAGCAGGCCCAGCGTGCCCGCCAGCGACTTGAGCTGGCGCGCCATCTGTGCCGAGCCGGTGCGATTGACCTCGCTGGCGAGGTCAAACAGCACCGCCATCGCGATCGGCGTGTTGAAGTCGTCGTTCATCGCCTCGGCGAAACGCTTGGCGTGCGGCTCTTCCCAGTCCACCGCGCAGCCGCCGGGCTGCGTTTCCTTGAGCGCCGTGTACAGCCGCGTCAGCGCGTGGCGGGCATCGTCCAGGTGGGCATCGCTGTAGTTCAGCGGGCTGCGGTAGTGGGCGCGCAGGATGAAGAAGCGCACGACTTCCGGGTCGTAAGCCTTGAGCACCTCGCGGATCGTGAAGAAGTTGCCGAGCGACTTCGACATCTTCTCGTCGTTCACGCGCACGAAGCCGTTATGCATCCACATATTGACGAACGGCTTGCCGCTCGCGCCCTCGGACTGGGCGATCTCGTTCTCGTGGTGCGGGAACTGGAGGTCGGCGCCGCCGCCGTGGATGTCGAAATGCTCGCCCAGCAGCGTGCAGCTCATGGCCGAGCACTCGATATGCCAGCCCGGCCGGCCACTGCCCCACTTCGAGTCCCATTTGGTCTCGGGCGGCTCGGTCGGCTTGGCGGACTTCCACAGCACGAAGTCGAGCGGGTCCTGCTTGGCGTCGTTGGCGGTCACGCGCTCGCCGGCACGCAGGTCTTCCAGCGACTTGCCGGACAGCTTGCCGTAGCCCTGGAACTTGCGCACCGAGTAGTTCACGTCGCCATCGGCCGCCTGGTAGGCCAGGCCGTTGGCCTCGAGCTTCTCGATCAGGTTCAGCATCTGCGGCACGTAGTCGGTGGCGCGGGGTTCGTGATCGGGGCGGATGATGCCCAGCGCAGCGGCATCCTCGTGCATGTACTGGATGAAGCGCGTGGTCAGCTGGCCAATCGTCTCGCCATTCTCGGCCGCGCGGCGGATGATCTTGTCGTCGATGTCCGTGATGTTCTGCACGTACGTCACGTCATAGCCGGCGGCGCGCAGCCAGCGGTGCACCATGTCGAACACCACCATCACGCGCGCGTGGCCGACGTGACAATAGTCGTACACGGTCATGCCGCACACATACATGCGGACCTTGCCCGGTTCGATTGGCACGAAAGGCTGCTTTTCACGCGCGAGCGTGTTGTAGATGTTCAGTTGCTGCATGAAGCGATCGAAGAGTGAAGGAGGACGCACCGGCACCGCGGGACGCCGTTCGGCGGACGCGCCCCGGCATGCGGGCTACGGCGTGCGGGCCCCATATCTTACCGGAAGCCCCTGCGGCCTGTGCTGCACGCCCTGCCGCTTTGCTAGAATGCCGCGGAGTATAACGGACCGCCCTTACATGAGCCTGCTTCTGCCCACCCCGACCATGCCCTCCCGCCCCGCCCCTGCCGCCGGCCGCCGTGCCGGCCCCTTCCGCGCCGTGGCGGGCGTACTGGCCATGGCCGGCGCCCTGCTCGCCGCCCCGGCGCTTGCGCAGAGCGGCCCGATGTCGCTGACGCCGCCGCCGGCCCCCGGCAGCGGCCCGCGCTCGGCGGACCCCGGCATGGTCCCGGCGGAGAAGGCCGTCCGGGACAAGCGCTACGACGACGCCGTGCAGGACTTCGACCGCGTGCTGGCGGCGAACCCGCGCAATGCGCAGGCGCGCTTCCAGCGTGCGTGGTCCCTGGCCCAGGCCGGGCGCGAGGACGACGCCATCAAGGCTTTCTCGGAAATGGCCCAGGACTTCCCCGAACTGCCCGAGCCGCACAACAACCTCGCCCTGCTCTACGCCAAGCGCGGCGACCTGAAGCGCGCCGAGGCCGAACTGCTGGCCGCACTGGATGCGCGCCCCGACTACGCCATCGCCTACAGCAATCTGGGCGATGTGTACCGCCGGCTGGCCGAACAGGCCTACAGCCAGGCCGTGAAGCGCAACCCAAAGGACACTCGCGCCGCCGCTGCGCTGCAGCAGGTACGCCCGGCCGCCGCCGCGCCCGCCCCGTCCGGCGGCGCAAGCACACCGTCCGCCAAACCCGCGCCGGCCAGTGCCCCGGCGGCACGCTGATCATCCATCCCTAGCAGGCTTGCGCGCGCAGGCGACCGTTTCCGAACGTTTGCCAGGCGCCGCCAGCCACCTCATCCCGCATCACGGAGTCCAGAACATGACCGTTTCCCGCCGCATCGTCCTGGCTGGCCTGATGGCCGCCGCCCTGTCTCCACTGGCCGCGATGGCCCAGGGCGCCAGTCCGGCCGCCGCCGCGCCCAAGACCGAGCGCGTGCAGTTCGTCACGAGCGCCGGCAAGTTCACCCTCGAGGTGTACCCGGACGCCGCGCCCAAGACCGTCGCCAATTTCATGGAATACGTGAAAAGCGGCTTCTACGCCGGCACGATCTTCCACCGCGTGATCAACGGCTTCATGGTCCAGGGCGGTGGCTTCGACCGCGACATGAAAGAGAAGCCGACGCGCGCGCCGATTCCGCTCGAATCGCAGAACGGCCTGAAGAACAAGGCCGGCACCGTGGCCATGGCCCGCACGTCCAACCCGAACTCGGCCACCGCGCAGTTCTTCGTCAATGTGGTGGATAATCCGAACCTCGACTACCCGCAGCCCGATGGCAACGGCTACGCCGTCTTCGGCAAGGTGGTGGAAGGCATGGACACGATCGACAAGATCAAGTCGGTGCCCACCACGGCCTACGGCGCCATGCGCAACGTGCCGGCCGCGCCGGTCGTGATCGAATCGGCCACTGTCGTCAAGTAACACCCCGAACACCAACCGCCACAGAATAGAGGTAACGCCATGTCCAAGGTACAACTGCACACCAACCAGGGTGTCATCACCATCGAACTCGACGCCGAAAAGGCACCGAAATCGGTCGAAAACTTCCTGTCGTATGTGCGCAAGGGCCACTACGACAACACGGTTTTCCACCGCGTGATCAAGAACTTCATGATCCAGGGCGGCGGTTTCGAGCCCGGCATGAAGCAGAAGGACACCGACGCGCCGATCGAGAACGAAGCCGGCAATGGCCTGAAGAACGACAAGTACACCGTGGCGATGGCCCGCACCAACGCCCCGCACTCGGCCACGGCCCAGTTCTTCATCAACGTGGTGGACAATGACTTCCTGAACTTCAGCTCGCCCACGCCGCAAGGCTTCGGCTACGCCGTGTTCGGCAAGGTCGTGGAAGGCACCGAAGTGGTCGACCAGATCAAGGCCGTGCGCACGGGCAGCTCGGGCTTCCACCAGGACGTACCGGTGGATGACGTGGTGATCGAAAAGGCCGTCGTGGTCGAATAAGCGTCTTTGCACCAGTCCTGTTGCAATTGAAACCCTCAGCTGGCGGCATGATCCCGAACCCTCGACGCGCATGACCGCCACGCCCCGCCCGCCGGCCGCCGCGCCCCTGCCCTTGCAGGTGCCGGCGCCGGCGTGGTTCATTTCCGACCTCCATCTCACGCCGGGCATGCCCCGCACGCTGGCCGCGTTCCGGCGCGTGCTGGACCGCGCCGCGCAAGACGCGCGCGCGCTGTTCATCCTTGGCGATTTCTTTGAATTCTGGGTCGGCGACGAAGAAACGGCCTCGCCGTTTGCCGCCGATGTGGCCGCGTCATTGCGGCGCCTGGCCAAGGCCGGCGTGCCCGTGTACCTGATGCACGGCAACCGCGATTTCCTGATCGGCGCGCGCTTCGCGGCGGCGGCCGGCGCCACGCTGCTGCCAGATCCCACGCTGATCGAGTGTGCCGGGCAGCGCGTGGTCTTGAGCCACGGCGACATGCTGTGCACCGATGACGCGCGCTACATGCGCTTTCGCCACTGGACGCGCAAGCGCTGGGTGCAGCGGCTGTTCCTGGCGCTGCCGCTCTCGGCGCGCATGGCCGTGGCGCAACGGCTGCGCGCGGACAGCGAGGCAGGCCGCGCGCGGCAACTGGCCAATCCGGCCGCCACCCCGCCCACCTACGGCGATGCCACGCCCGCCGCCGTCGCCGCACTGCTGGACGCCCACGGCGCCACCATGCTCATCCACGGCCATACCCACCGGCCCGCGCGCCATGCCCACGGCGAGACCGTGCGCTGGGTGCTGACCGACTGGGATCTCGACGGCCGCCATCCGCGCGCGGCCGTGCTGCGGCTGGATGCCGATGGCTTCACGGTGCTGCCCCAGGTCGACTAGTTCGACCGGTTCGATCAGCTCGACTGAGGCAGCCCTCGCCTACTTCATCATCTTGCGCAGTTCGCTCGCGTCGAAACGGTCGTTCGGCGTGTTTTCGAGATGCTCGCCAAGGCGGTCGAGCGCGGCCAGCACCGCCTCGATGCGGTCATGCTGCTTGGCGGCGTTGTCGATCAGGCCCTTGAGCGCCAGCGACACCGGGTCATCCGCGTTCGGCGTGATGCCGTAGGCCGAGAACTCCTGCCTGGCGCCCTGCTGCGCCGCCGGCGCGTCGGGCATGATGATGCGCGCGGGAATGCCCACGGCCGTGGCGCCCGGTGGCACCGGCTTCAGCACCACGGCGTTCGAGCCCACGCGCGCGCCATCGCCCACGACGAACCCGCCCAGCACCTTGGCCCCGGCGCTGACCACCACGCCCGCACCCAGCGTGGGATGCCGCTTCTGGCCCTTGTACAGCGAGGTGCCGCCCAGCGTCACGCCCTGGTAGATCGTGCAGTCGTCGCCAATCTCGGCGGTCTCGCCAATCACCACACCCATGCCGTGATCGATAAACACCCGCCGGCCCAGCTTGACCGCCGGATGGATCTCGATGCCGGTAAGAAAGCGCGACCAGTGCGAGATCCACCGGCCCAGCCAGTGCAGGCCGCCGCGCCAGCACCAGTTGGCCACGCGGTGGAATATCACGGCGTGCAGCCCGGGATAGCAGGTCAGCACTTCCAGACGGCTGCGCGCGGCGGGGTCGCGCAGCATGATCGTGTCGATATCTTCCTTCAGGCGAGTGAACATCTTTATCGTGTCGTGAGCGGCCGCCGGCGCCGTGTTTGGCCGGAGCGCTTTTTTTAGTATCAAGGGACAGGACTCGGGGGACGTCCAGGCGCGCGAGCAGGGAGTGTAAGAGATTTGTGAGCCTGCCGCCCGGCCACGGGCGCCGCCCCCGACGTCGTCAGGGACTTTGCGCGGGGCCCGGGTTCAACATCGTGCCGGCGTGGGTGCCGGGGATGCAGGGAAAAACACTGCCGCGATCGTCGTCACAGTCTTACTGTTCCTTGTCAGTCTCGCCGGGCGTTAGCGACGTTTGGGACGTTTGGGACGTTTCGATCTTGTCCGATTTGTCCCCCGCCGCGATCATCATCCGCTTGGCAATGCCACGCAGGATATTGACCTCCTCGCGCTCCAGCCCCGCCCGCGCGAACAGGCGCCGCAGACGCGGCATCAGCTTGCGCGGGTTGGCCGGATCGAGAAAGCCGATGGCCGCCAGGCCCGCCTGGAGGTGGCCGAACATCGATGCGATCTGCTCGGCCGTGGCGGGCTCCCCAGCATAGCCGATATCACGCGAGGCGTCCGGGCGGGCCTCGGGCGCCGCCAGCAGCGCCAGACGCATCTCATAGGCGATGAGCTGCACCGCCTGGGCGAGGTTCAACGAGGCATAGGCCGGATTCGCCGGAATATGCGTCACGGCGGCACAGCGCTCCACCGCGTCGTTGGGCAAGCCAAAGCGCTCGTTGCCGAATACGAAGGCCACCACGGCATCGGGTGCCGCATTCAGCACCTCATATCCGCGCGCCGCGGCATCGCGCGGCAGCAGGCGCGGCGGGCCGAACTCGCGCTGGCGGGCGGTCATCGCCACGGTATAGGCCGCGCCAGCCAGCGCGGCTTCGATATCAGGGACGATCTGTGCAGCAGCAAGCACATCGTCGGCACCGCTGGCCATCGCCACGGCATCGGGGTGGCGCAGCACATCCGGCTCGCGCGGCGACACCAGCACGAGGCTGCCAACCCCGGCGCCAAAGCCCATGGTCTTCATCGCCCGTGCGACCGATCCAACGTTGCCGGGGTGGCTGGTTTCGACGAGCACTACGCGGACACGGTTAAAAATGGTCGATGCATCACTTGCGGGCGTCGTCCCGCCTGGCAGGGTCTTATCGGTTTCCGGAGCGGAGTCTTTGTTCATTCGGTGGAGTTCAGGAGGCCGGGCTCGTGCGGTGAGCCGGCTTCCTATACAATGCAGCCTTCAAATTTGTGGGTGCGGCGCCGGTTGTCCAGGCGGCGTGCCTCGTTCTTCTACAATTCGTTGTGTTGTTCGGCCGGTTCCTGGGCCCCCGCACGCGCCGCCGCAAGGCCTGGCGTGCCGGTGCGCGCCCCTGCCCCGCCGCCTGGAGAGATTCATGCATCCGATGCTCAATATCGCCGTCAAGGCGGCCCGCAAGGCGGGTTCCATCATCAACCGCGCGTCCATGGACGTCGATCTGGTACGCGTTTCGCGCAAGCAACACAACGATTTCGTGACCGAGGTGGATCGCAGCGCCGAAGCCGCGATCATCGAGATCATTCGCACCGCCTATCCCGAGCACGCCATTCTAGCGGAAGAGTCCGGCCAGTCCTGGGTCGATGGCGATCCGGAAGCCGAATACACGTGGGTCATCGACCCGCTCGACGGCACCACCAACTTCATCCACGGTTTCCCACAGTATGCGGTCTCGATCGGCCAGCTGCACAAGGGCGTGCCCGTGCAGGCCGTGGTCTACGACCCCACGCGCGATGAACTGTTCACGGCCAGCAAGGGCGCCGGCGCGTTCCTGAACAACCGCCGCATCCGCGTGACGCGCCGCGACAAGCTGGCCGACTGCCTGATCGGCACCGGCTTCCCCTTCCGCGACCTGGAAGGCATGGACGAATACCTCGAAATGTTCGCGCTGATGACGCGCAGCTGCGCCGGCCTGCGTCGCCCGGGCGCCGCCGCGCTGGACCTGGCCTACGTGGCCTGCGGCCGCCTGGACGGCTTCTTCGAACGCGGCCTGAAGCCGTGGGACATGGCCGCCGGCATGCTGCTGATCACCGAGGCTGGTGGCCTGGTGGGCAACTACGCAGGTGAGTCGCGCCAGATGGAACAGGGCGAAGTGCTCGCCGGCAACCCGAAGGCATTCGCGCAGATGGTGCGGCTGTTGTCGCCATACTCGCTGGACAACGCCAAGCCGTCCGCCGCGATCTAACCGACCCACGCGGCTCGCTGCTCCCTGCAACAGGCGCCTCCGGGCGCCTGTTTTCGTTAACCGTCGAGCGTGCAACCAGGCGGCAGCACCATCGACGTGAGGCCATCGCCGCGCACAGCACAGGTCCATCCGCCGTTCGTGAGCCGGCCCACCGTGATGCGCGCGCCACGCACCACGGGATGGACATCGCCATTGAGCAGCACGACGATCGCGCCCGACCCATCGGCATTGAACGCGAAGGTGTCGTCTGCAGCCGTCAGCGTCGAGCGCACATAGCCAAGCGTACCCGCCGGGTCCGGGAACACGAACACGCCGTTGTGAAGGCGCTCCTCCACCGCCGTCTTGTAGTTCGAGGCCTCCCAGAACCCGCGCGAGATCTGCGTCTTGACGATGTAGTGCTGGTAGGCCGGTATCGCCAGCGCGGCAAGGATGCCGATGACGGCCACGACGATCATCATTTCGATCAGCGTAAAGCCCCGCCGCAGCCGCTGCGGCAGGCGGGTGGTGTCCGTTGAAGGGTTGGGCATGAGGCGATTCCGGCAGGGTTGGTCGCCTACCCCTATCCAAACTGCGTGCCAGGCGCGAACGCCCCAAAAAGTGACAGGATTTGGCGCGTTTCCGTTCATCAAACCGGTCTGGGTGACAGTTCGCCGCGTGACACATCCGCCGCCTGACAATTCTCGTCAGGCGCGCCGGCATTTTTTCAGAATCGTCCCAAAGACCCTGGGTAGCCCTGCTCCTACGATGAGCTGCACCAGACAACTCTCAAATTTTATGCATGGGCAAAAAATATGTTGACCCCTTTCATTGTTGTCCATACACTAATTCCGTCTCGATCGAGTTCGATGCCGCCAAGGATCTCGCCAACAGTTTCAAGCACGGCGTGTCGCTGGAGGTGGCAGCGATGCTCGACCTGGACGCCGCGCAGTTCATCAACGACACCCGCCACGACTACAACGAGGCCCGCACGATTGTGGTGGGGCCGATTGGTCCACGGGTCTACGTGATGGTCTACACGATGCGCGGCAATGTGATGCGGGTGATCACCCTGCGCAGGGCAAACCGCCGTGAGGTCTTGAACTATGTCGACAAAGCAAACGATCCACATTCCTGACGATGCCGAGGACGCCGCGATCACGCAAGGCGCGCTCAGCGACCCCGACAACCCGCCGCTGACCGACGCGCAGCTGGAGCAACTGCGCCCGGCCCCGCGCCGCGGGCGCCCCGCCCTGCCGCCGGAGGCCCGCAAGGTCACGCTGAACATGCGCGCGGACCGAGACGTGGTGGAGGCGTTCAAAGCCACCGGCGACGGCTGGCAGACGCGCATCAACGAGATCCTGCGCGCCTATGCGCACACGCACCGGATGCTGCCGCGCTGAGCGCGGCGTGATTTCCGACAAGAAGGCCAGCGCTGAGAACATTTCTCACGCATTTTCAGAATTTGCCTCAAGGTGCGGGCACGGGCAGGCAGTAAAATGCCGCTTTGTGCCGTGGCGGAGGCAATCCGCCTGACGGCAATCGATATACCGGCGGCCGCCCGTGGCCGCCCGAGAGGAATGCATGTCCGTAGAAGCCCTTTCCGCCGATCGTGATGCCGGGGACGCCCTCGGCCCCATCCCTGACGTGCCTGCCACGCCAGAGACGTCCGCCGAGGCGGCGCCTGGAGACACCACCGCCGCGCCGGACACCAAGTCCGCCGCGAAGCGCGGCGCACCCGAGAAGCACACGCCGATGATGCAGCAGTACCTCCGCATCAAGGCGGATCATCCGGACACGCTGCTGTTCTATCGGATGGGCGACTTCTACGAGCTGTTCCATGACGACGCCGAGAAGGCCGCGCGGCTGCTGGACATCACGCTGACGTCGCGCGGACAGTCCGGCGGCGTGCCGATCCGCATGGCCGGCATCCCGTTCCATTCGGTCGACCAGTACCTGATCAAGCTCGTCAAGCTGGGCGAGTCGGTGGCGATCTGCGAGCAGATCGGCGATCCGGCCGCGAGCAAGGGCCCGGTGGAGCGCAAGGTGGTCCGCATCGTCACCCCCGGCACGCTGACCGACGCCGCGCTGCTGCCGGACAAGGTCGACACGTTCCTGATGGCCGTGCACCAGCAGACCACGCGGCGCGGCATCAGCAAGACCGGCCTCGCCTGGCTGAACCTCGCCAGCGGCGAGCTGCGGCTGATGGAGTGCGAGGCGGCGCAACTGGGCCGCGAACTCGAACGGATCCGCCCCGCCGAACTGCTGTTTGCCGATGGCATCGACCTGCCGGCGCTGACCTGCGCGCGGACGCGACTGCCGGAATGGCACTTCGACCAGGACGCCGGCACGCGCCGGCTGCGCGAGCAGATCGGCGTGGCAAGCCTGGAGCCGTTCGGCTGCGCAGGACTCGGCGCGGCGTTGGGCGCGGCCGGCGCGCTGCTGAACTACGCGGCGGCCACCCAGGGCCAGTCGCTGCGGCACGTGCAGGGCGTGACCGTCGAACGGGAGTCGGAATTCGTCGGCCTCGATTCGGCCACGCGACGCAACCTGGAACTGACGGAAACGCTGCGCGGCGGCGAGTCGCCGACGCTGTTCTCGCTGCTGGACACCTGCGCCACGGCGATGGGCAGCCGGGCGCTGCGCCACTGGCTTCATCACCCGTTGCGCGACCCCGCGCTGCCGCGTGCGCGCCAGCAGGCCATCGGCGCGCTGATCGCCCAGGACCCGGATGCGCTGCGTGCCAACCTGCGCCGGCTGGCTGACGTCGAGCGCATCACGTCGCGCCTCGCCCTGCTGACCGCACGGCCCCGGGACCTGTCGTCGCTGCGCGACACCCTGCGCGCGCTGCCCGACGTGCGCGCCACCGTGACGCTGGCCGACGACGCCCCGCTGCTGGCGCAGACCCTCGACGACCTGGAAATTCCCGAGGACTGCCTTGACCTGCTGGTGCGCGCCGTCGCCGAGGAGCCGTCCACGGTGCTGCGCGATGGTGGCGTGATCGCACGCGGCTACGATGCAGATCTGGACGAACTACGAGACATTTCCGAGAACTGTGGCCAGTTCCTGATCGACCTTGAGGCACGCGAGCGCTCGCGTACGGGCATCGCCAACCTGCGCGTGGAATACAACCGCGTGCATGGCTTCTATATAGAGGTAACGAATGGCCAGGCGGACAAGGTGCCCGACGACTACCGCCGGCGCCAGACGCTCAAGAACGCCGAACGCTATATCACGCCGGAACTGAAGTCCTTCGAGGACAAGGCGCTGTCCGCGCAGGACCGCGCACTGGCACGTGAAAAGGTTCTCTACGAGGCGCTGCTCCAGGCCCTGCTGCCCCATATCGCCGCCCTGCAACGCGTGGCCGGCGCGCTGGGTCGGCTCGATGTCCTGGCGGCGCTTGCCGAACGGGCCCGCACGCTCGACTGGGTCCAGCCCGAGCGCGTGAGCGAGAACGTGATCGACATCGTGCAGGGCCGCCACCCGGTGGTCGAGGGCCAGCTGGCCGCCGATTCGACCGAGTTCATTCCCAACGATTGCCAGTTGACCGAGGCGCGCAAGCTCCTGCTGATCACCGGCCCGAACATGGGCGGTAAGTCGACGTTCATGCGCCAGACCGCACTGATTGTGCTGCTGGCCTGCGTGGGTGCCTGGGTGCCGGCGCGGCGCGCCGTGATCGGCCCGGTCGACCGCATCTTCACGCGGATCGGCGCGGCGGACGACCTGGCCGGTGGCCGCTCCACGTTCATGGTGGAAATGACCGAGGCGGCCGGGATCCTGCACCACGCCACGCCGTCCAGCCTGGTGCTGATGGATGAGATCGGCCGGGGCACCTCGACGTTCGACGGGCTGGCGCTGGCCTGGGCCATCGCCCGTCACCTGCTCTCGCACAACCGCAGCCATACGCTGTTTGCCACGCACTATTTCGAGCTGACGCAGTTGCCGCAAGAGTTCGCGCAGGCGGCCAACGTGCATCTGTCCGCCGTGGAACACGGCGACGGCATCGTATTCCTGCACGCCGTGCAGGACGGACCGGCGAGCCAGAGCTATGGCTTGCAGGTGGCTCAGCTGGCCGGCGTGCCGCAGCCCGTGATCCGTGCCGCGCGCAAGCATCTGGCCTGGCTGGAACAGCAATCCGCCGATGCCACGCCCACGCCGCAGCTAGACCTGTTCGCCGCGCCTGCTGCGCCGCCGGACGAGGAGGAGGCAGCGGATGGGGAAGGCGGCGCCGCGCACTCGGCGGTCAATGCAGCCGCCCTGGAGGCACTCGACGCGCTGGCCGACATCGACCCCGACAGCCTGACGCCGCGCGACGCACTCGATGCGTTGTACCGACTCAAGGCGCTGGCGGAGAGCAAGCACTCCGTATGACGGCACACCGGCGGGCGTGGCGGCACATGGTGGTGGCCGCGGTTTGCTGGACGGCATTTGCCGCGCCCGGGCTCGCCCACGCGGCACGGACCGGCCGCGTCGCGCCCCCCCCATCGGCAGCGGCGCAGCCCGTGCGGATCGCCCTGATCGCCGATGTGCCGCAATGGCCGGCGGCCGAGGCCGACACGGCCGCACTGTTCGATCTCATGGCGAACCAGCAGATGGCGCTGATCGTCCATGCTGGCGGCATCAAGGGGGATACCGAATCGTGTGGCGATGCCGTGCTGAACGTGCGCCAGCGCGTGCTGGACGATGCGCCACTTCCGCTGCTCTATGTGCCGGGCGAGAACGACTGGGCCGAGTGCCAGAAACCGGTGAACGGCGAGTTCGACGCGGTGGAGCGGCTGAACCGGTTGCGGGAACTGTACTTCCCGGTGGACGCCACGCTCGGGCGCCGTACGCTGCCGGTCACACGCCAGTCGGATCAGGCCATGTTCCGCAGCTACCGGGAAAATGCCCGCATGGTGCTGGGCAACGTGCTGATCGTCGGCATGAACCTGCCCGGCGACAACAACCATTACCGCACCGAGGGTGGCCGCAACGGCGAATTCGAAGACCGGCGCGAAGCCAATCGACAATGGCTCTCCCGTGCGTTCTCGCTGGCCGAGCAGCGCGACCTCGACGGCGTGGTCGTGGTGGGCCATGCCGACCCAATGTTCGGCAATGGCTGGGAGAAGCGCGGCAAGCCGACGCTGCTCGACGGCTTCCTGCGGCGCGGCACGCGTGATGGCTATCTGGAGTTCAAGCGTCAATTGCGTGAGCTGGCTGGCAAGTACAAGGGCCAGGTGTTGCTCGTCCATGCGAGCGACAGCGGTTTCAGCGTGGACAAGCCACTGCGGGACGCGGCGGGCAAGGCCATGTCAAATGTCACGCGGGTGGCCCTGCCGGTGGGATCGCCGTCGCGCTGGACCGAGTTGACCGTGTCGCCGGGGTCGCGGGCAGTATTCCAGGTGAAGCTGCGGGACGGGGTGAAAGGCAACTGAGCGGAAGCTCGGCGGAAACGAAAAGCAAAGTTACTACGAGCCCCAGGACCAAAGAAAAAGCCGGCAAGTGCCGGCTTTTTCGTTTTCCTGCGACGACCCCATCGCAGCACTGCGGCCCGCCTTGCGGACGGGCTCACGCATCGCTCAATTGTTTGGGAAGATCAGTGGAGCGTGCGAGGGCTGTCATCGCCGTCCTCGTCCTCATCCACCACTTCGATGCCCGAGGCACCGTGGGCGTGGCCGTGCTCGACTTCCTCGCTGGTCGCCTCGCGCACTTCCGACACCTTCAGCCAGAAACGCAGCGCCATGCCGGCGAGCGGATGGTTGCCGTCAAGCACCACCTTGTCTTCGGCCACATCAGTGATCGTGTAGATGATGGAGTCTTCGTCGTCGCCGTCCTCGGGCACACCCTCGAACTGCATGCCGACTTCCAGCGGCTCCGGAAAGCGATTGCGCGGCTCCACCTTCACGAGGTCGGCGTCGTAGTCGCCGAACGCCTCATCGGGTTCCAGCTGCAGCTGGGTCTCAAAGCCGGCGTCGTGGCCGTCCAACGCTTCCTCGATCTTCGGGAACGTGCCATCATACCCGCCGTGCAAATAGACCATGGGCTCATCCGACTCTTCGATCAGATTGCCCTGCGCGTCCGACAGCTTGTACACCACGGACACCACCGTGTTCTTAGCGATTTTCAATTCTTGACTCCATGAGCGATTCCGCATTATACGCGCAGGCCTTGCCTGCGGGCCCCATCGATCCCGACGCGCCGCTCACGCTGCTCGGGGGCATGACACCCGCCGTGTTCATGCGCGAGATCTGGCACCGCAAACCTTTGCTGATTCGACAGGCTGTGCCCGGAATCGTGCCGCCTGTGTCGCGTGAAGCGCTTTTTGATCTGGCCGACCGCGAGGACGTGGAGTCTCGCCTGGTGTCGTACTTTCGCAACCGTTGGAAGCTCGAGCACGGCCCGTTTGCCGAGGACAACCTCCCGTCGCGCAAGACCAGCAAGTGGACGCTGCTGGTGCAGGGCGTCAACCTGCACGACCAGGCCGCGGCCGACCTGATGAGCCAGTTCCGTTTCGTGCCCGACGCGCGGCTCGACGACGTGATGATCAGCTACGCCACGGACGGCGGTGGCGTGGGTCCGCACTTCGATTCCTATGATGTCTTCCTCTTGCAAGTATCGGGCCGACGCCGCTGGCGCATTTCGTCACAAACCAGGCTCGACCTGATTCCCGACATGCCGCTGAAGATCCTGTCGGATTTCACGGCCGAGGAGGAATGGGTGCTGGAACCAGGCGACATGCTGTATCTGCCGCCGCAGTACGCGCACGACGGCGTGGCCGAGGGCGAATGCATGACCGCATCCATCGGCTTCCGCGCCCCTGCCTACCGGGAGCTGGCCGGCCACTTCCTCGCATGGCTGTCGGAGACCGTGGAAGGCAACGAGGGCCTCGACGGCCGCTATGCGGACGCCGGCGAGACCGCCACGGCGCATCCGGCCCAGATGCCGGCCGGACTGGGGCGCGCGGTAGCCGAGCGGCTCCAGGCGATGAAATGGAACGGCGCCATGGTGTCCGAATTCCTCGGCTCGCACCTGTCCGAGCCGAAGCAATCCGTGATGTTCGCCGAGGTCGAGGAGATTCCGCTGCGCAAGTACACGAAGCTGGCCCAGGCGCATGGCGTGGTCCTTGCTCCAGGTTCCATCGCGCTCTATGACCGCACGCATTTCTTCCTCAACGGCGAGGCCTACGAACCGCCGGCATCCCTGGCGAAATGGCTGCGTCGGCTGGCGGACCACCGCCATCTCACGGCTGAGGAGGTCAGTGCATGTGCCGCGCTACCCGACTTGATGGACACATTCCACGACTGGACGCTCGAAGGCTGGTTGCAGATTGCGCCTGTACGCGTGTAATAATGCGTAACAAAGAGAACCAGCAAATTTCGACTGTACACAAGCAGGGGAAACGCGGATATAATCGCCCGCTGGCTAGTACTGTGTACCACTGCATTGTCGGCACCCGGGAGAGCCTCAAATTTGCAGTTCAAGAGCGATAATTACCGGTAATTATTCATCGCCTGTTTTCAGTAATTAAAAGTTAAAGGACGAAAAATGAAGAAGTCTCTCCTGATCGCATCCCTGCTGGCAGCTGTTGCCCTGGCCGCTTGCGGCAAGAAGGAAGAAGCTGCCGCTCCGGCCGCTGACACGGCTGCTCCGGCTGCCACGGCTCCGGCTGCTGACGCATCGGCTCCGGCCGCTGCTGCTCCGGCTGCTGACGCATCGGCTCCGGCCGCTGCCCCGGCTGCTGACGCTTCGGCTCCGGCCGCTGACGCTTCGGCCCCGGCTGCCAAGCAGTAATCGGATTACTCCGATAAAAAGCCGACCTTCGGGTCGGCTTTTTTATTGCCCGCGATTTACTCGCGGCGCGCCCGGTAGTCGGGCGCATCCTCTCGGCTTCAGCACCGTTCCGGCATCAGATAATCTTGAATCACATGCCGCGGACCGGTTGCCATCCCAACCCCTCCTCCTGATCCGCAATCAGGATGTCGTCCGGCATCACCCCCAACACAGCCGCAAGCGCCCCCGAGGCCAGCGCCCGCGTATTGTTCTGCTTACTCAAATGGGCGGCCACGACGCGTGACAGACCCGCATGCGCCACCTGCGACAGGATCGCTGCCGCCACTTCATTGGCCAGGTGCCCGAAATCCCCGCCGATACGGCGTTTCAGCGAATACGGATACGCCGAATTCTGCAGCATCTCGCGGTCGTGGTTGCACTCCAGGACAAGCGCATCCACCCCGGCCAGCCGCGCCGTGACGTACGGCGTCTCCATGCCGGCATCCGTCAGCACACCAAGCCGCGCGTTGCCATCGGTCAGCACGAACTGGAGCGGCTCGCGGGCATCGTGCGGCACCGTGTACGGCAGAATCTGCAGGCCGCCTACCGAGAACGCGTGGTCGGCGCAGCACACGCGTACATCGGCCACATCGGCGCCGCGCATGTGCGCGGTGGCGAGCCAGGTACCGTGACTGGTATGAACGGGAAGCTTGTGGCGCGCGGCGAAAGCGTAGGCCGAGCCCACGTGGTCGCCATGCTCGTGCGTGACCAGCACGGCGTCGAGCTGGTCCGGCGTAACGCCGAGCCGCTCGAGCCGGCGTGCGGTCTCGCGGATGCCAAACCCGCAGTCAAGCAGCACACGGGTCACCGTGGTGCCGTCGACGGCCTCGATCAGCAGCGAGTTACCCTCGCTGCCACTGCCCAAAAAAGCAAAGCGCATCATCGATGCGCTCGCTCGGGGTGGTTCCCGACGGCCGGAGCCGTCGGGACCGTCTGACTGCGACAAAGACCCATCAGTGCAGTTGCTCGTCCAGCAGCGACAGGATTTTCTTGCCGATTTCGGTGTTCTCCGGCTGGCCGGCGTCGTTCAGCACGGTGACCGTGGTGCCGGTACCGTTGCCCTTGAGCGCCACGCGGTACTTCTTGGCCGTCTTGCCGTCGTTCGGCTTCGTAAACAGCTTGGAGAAGAAGCCGCGATCGTCCACGCTGGTACGCGGATCCACATAGCGCACGTAGTACAGGCCCTGGGCACGGTCACGGTCTTCCACCGTGAAGTTCACGCGATCCAACGACAGGCCGACCGAGCGCCAGGCGCGGTCGAACGGCTCCGGCAGTTGCAGCGCCGGAGCGCCGTTGACCTGCGACAGGAACGACTTGCTGCTGTCGGCCGACGGTGTGCCGGTGGCTGCGGCGGCGCCGATGCCCGTGGCGGCGGCGGTACCCACCGCGGGCGCGGCGGCTCCCGCGGTGGTCGCGGTGGCGTCATTCGTACCGATGCCGGCCGGCGTCGGGTTCTTGGCCATGCGGTCGGCCTGTTCCTTCTGCACGCCCAGGCGCTGGGCCAGGCGCGACAGGAATTCGGCTTCCAGCTCAGGATCGGCCGGGCGCGGGGTCCAGACCGTGCTGGTCTTGTCCACGCCGGTCAGCTGTTCCTGCGCGCCGCGATGGCTGATGAACACCTCGAGCTGGCCGTTCTGCGAACGTTCCACACGCGTGCGGAACTTGTCGCGCTCTGACGTCGAGTACAGGCCGTCGAACACCTTGCCGATGGTGTTGCGGATGATGTCTTGCGGAATCTTGGCGCGGTTCTCGGCCCAGTCCGTTTCCATGATGCCGGTCTCGGGCGAGTCCTGCACCAGCAGGAAACCGCTCTCCTGCCAGAAGCCGCGCAGGGTCTGCCAGAGCTGGTCGGCACGCATGCCGTTGCTGATCACGAGCCAGCGCTGGTTGCCATCGCGCTCCATGCGCACGCCCTGGGCGCCCGGCAGTACATTGTCGGTCGGGCTGGCCTCGCGGGCACGGCCGGCGTTGGCCTGGGTGTAGTTCGAGAGCGTGGACGTGCCGGAGGCATCGGGCACCGTGTAGCGGCGCTCGCCGTCGAGTTTGGTCAGGTCCGGCGGAATATCCAGCGATGCCGTCTTCTTGCCCTGGGACTTGTAGTCGATCTTGTCCGGCTGCATGGCCTCGTTGATGCTGCTGCAGCCGGCGATCAGGGTCAGGGCCAGCACGGGCGCGACCATGGCGGCACGGCGGACTTGCGTCGCGCCGCGACGGTTAAGCTTCTGTTTCATTGACACGTAATCCTGGTTTCAAGAAGGCGGCGATACGCCAAGGTTCAGCCGGTATGGTTATGGTCAGGCGAGCAGGCCGGCGTTGGCCAGCGCGCGGCGCACGGTCTCGTGCTGCGCTTCGGCCAGCGGGGTCAGCGGCAGGCGGATACCGCCGGCCATCTTGCCCATCTGTTGCAGCGCCCACTTCACGGGGATCGGGTTGGCCTCGACGAACATCGCGCGGTTCAGCTCGATCATTTCCATGTGCAGGCGGCGTGCGGTCACCACATCGCCGTTGCGTGCCGCCACGCACATCTCGTGCATCTTGCGCGGCGCCACGTTGGCCGTCACGGAAATATTGCCGTGGCCGCCCAGCAGGATCAGCGCCACCGCGGTGGGATCGTCGCCGCTGTAGATCGCGAAGTGTTCCGGCGCATCCTTGATCAGTTGCGCGGCCCGGTCGATGTTGCCCGTGGCCTCCTTCACGCCAACGATGCCAGGCACCTGCGCCAGGCGCAGGATGGTGTCGTTGGTCATGTCGGCCACGGTGCGGCCCGGCACGTTGTACAGCAGCACCGGCAGGTCCACCGCTTCCGCGATCGTGCGGAAATGGCGGTACATGCCTTCCTGCGTCGGCTTGTTGTAGTACGGCACCACCTGCAGCGACGCATCGGCGCCTACCTTCTTGGCGAAGGCGGTCAGCTCGATGGCTTCGCTCGTGGAATTGCCGCCCGTACCGGCGATGATCGGGATGCGCTTGTTGGACTGCTCCACGGCCACGCGGATCAGCTCGCAATGCTCTTCCACGTTGACGGTCGGGGACTCGCCCGTGGTGCCCACGATCACGATGCCATCGGTGCCTTCCGCCGCATGCCAGTCGATGAGGGCGCGCAGCGCGGGGTAGTCCAGGCTGCCATCCTCATGCATCGGGGTGACGATGGCCACGATGCTGCCGGTAATCTGTGTCATAGCTTAAGGAAACTCGGGAAATCGAATATCCGGGATTGTACCGGAACCGTCAGCCGCTCCGGACTCCCCCGGGGTGAGGGAAAACATCAGGATTTTCAACGTGTGAAGCGCCCTGCGCGCTGACATGGGGCCGGGCATACCGCCCGACCGGCCAGCCTAGGGCCGCGCCGGCAGCCCGTAGCGTGGTGGCGCGGTGCCCGGCGCGCCGCCCGCAGGCTCGCGCACAGCACATATCCGCTGGACGAACGCCGTTTTCGGCACTTCCACCACACCGTCCTCGTACCCCACCACCCGCAGGGCGCCGCGCGCCACATCGAGCAGTTCGCCCGGCTTCAGCAGGAAGTCTGGCCGGGACGGCTTGCCAACGGTTTCGTTACCAATTGCAAATGTTTCATAGATCAGCACCCCGGCCGGCGCCAGCGCCGCCAGCAGGTGCGGCCAGAGGGGGCGGTGCAGGTAGTTGGTGACCACGATGGCGTCCAGCGGCGCCCCGTCGGTCAGGTCCGCCAGCGGCCAACCGCCCTGCTCGAGATCGGCCACCCGGCCGGACACGCCGGCGGGCAGCCCCGCCACAGCCTCGGCGTCACGGTCCACGGCCAGCACGGCAAACCCCTGCCCCGCCAGCCAGGCCGCGTGGCGCCCGCTGCCGCAAGCCAGGTCGAGCACACGGCCGCCCGGCCGGATCAGGTGGGCCCAGCGGGTCACCCACGACGAAGGTGCGCCCAGTGGCGCATGCGCGAGCGTCATGGCAGCTTATTGCAGCAACAGGATGATCGGCCGGAGCATCAGCTCGACCACCGACAGCAGCAGGTTCATCACCGGCTGCATCCAGACCCGCGTGATCACGCCCGCCGCCACCAGCGCCAGCACCACGAAGATGCCGTACGGCTCGATGCGGCTGACGGCGGCCGCCATGCGCTGAGGCAGGAAGGCGGTCAGCACGCGCCCGCCGTCCAGCGGCGGAATCGGAAACAGGTTGAAGGCGGCCACGACCACGTTCACGATCACCCCGGCGCGCGCCATCTGGCCCCAGAACGGCTCCTGGACCTGCGCCCAGGCCAGCCCGATCACCACCAGCGCCCAGATGAATGCCTGCGCCAGGTTGCTGGCCGGGCCGGCCAGCGCCACCCACATGCCATGCCAGCGCGGGTTGCGCAGGTGGCTGAATATGACGGGAACCGGCTTGGCGAAGCCGAACACGAACTGCCCGGCAGTGAGGAAATACAGCAGCAGCGGCACCGCCACCGTGCCGATCGGGTCGATATGCCGGATCGGGTTCAGGCTGACGCGGCCGAGCCGGTAGGCCGTGTCGTCGCCGAAAAAGCGCGCCACATAGCCGTGGGCGGCCTCGTGCAGCGTGATGGCGAACAGGACTGGCAGGGCGTAGACCGCAACGGTCTGGATGAGCGAGGAATCCATGTGCCCTATTCTATCCGTGCAATGGCGCCCGCAGGCTGTCCGGTTTGTGTCAAAGCGTGGCCGATTTTCAAAGCGTGGCGGACAGTCCGAAGCGCTCCACATCGCCCCGGCCCAGCCGCACCAGTTCCGGCTCGCCGCCGCTCAGGTCGATTACCGTGGTCGGCTGCGCCGGCGCCGGGCCGCCGTCCACCACCAGGTCCAGCTGCTTCTCCAGCCGGGCGCGGATTTCAGCCGGATCGTTCATGGGCTCGTCGTCGCCGGGCATCTGGAGCGTGGCCGAGATCATCGGCTGGCCCAGTTCGGCCAGCAGCGCCAGCGGCACAGCATGGTCCGGCACGCGCACGCCGATGGTCTTGCGGGCCGGATGCGACAGCCGGCGCGGCACTTCCTTGGTCGCCTCGAGAATGAACACGTACGGCCCGGGCGTGGCGCCCTTGATCCAGCGGTACTGCCTGTTATCCACGCGCGCGAAGTTGCCCAGCTCGGACAGGTCGCTGCACATCAGGGTCAGATGGTGCTTGTCGTCGATGCCGCGCAGCCGGCGCAGGCGCTCCACGGCCGTCTTGTCGTCGAGCGGGCAGGCCAGCGCGTAGCTGGAGTCGGTTGGCAGCGCGATCAGCCCGCCCTGGCGCAGGATCTGCGCGGCCTGCTTGATCAGGCGCGGCTGCGGGTTGACCGGGTGAATCTCGAAGTACTGGGACATTCAGGGATTGTCGGGGGCGAAAGACGGGGCGAGCGGGCGGCTACCAGTCGTGCCAGACCGGGGTGACGTCCGACGGCAGCGGCGGCAGCGTGCCGATCTCGACCCGGCCCTCGCCGGGGCCATGGAAATCAGATCCGCGCGAGGCCATCAGGCCATAGTGGCGCGCCACATCGGCATAGCGGCGGAACTGGTCGGGCGTGTGGCTGCCGGTCACGACCTCCACGGCGCGCCCCCCCAGTTGGGTGAATTCGTCGAATAGCGCGTTGTGCTGGGTGGCCGTGTAGTTGTAGCGGCCCGGGTGGGCCATCACGGCAATGCCGCCGGCGTCACGGATCCAGCCGACCGCCTCCGCCAGCCTCGACCAGCGGTGCGGCACGAAGCCGGGACGGCCATCGGACAGATATTCGCTGAATACGTCGCTGATGGTCGCGCAATAGCCTTCATCCACCAGCCAACGCGCGAAATGGGTGCGCGAGATCAGGTCCGGATTGCCGACATAGCGCAGCGCGCCGGCATAGGCATCCTGGATGCCGACCTTGGCCAGCGCCTCGCCGATGTCCTGGGCGCGGCGGGCGCGGCCGTCGCGGGTCCGGGCCAGGCCGTCGATCAGGCCCGGATGGAACGGATCGATCTGGAGCCCCACGATGTGCACGGTCTGGCCGGCCCAGGTGACCGAAATCTCCACGCCGGGCACGTAGCGCATGCCCAGCGCCTCGGCGGCGTCGCGCGCCTCGCGCTGGCCGCCCACCTCGTCGTGGTCCGTCAACGCCCAGAAGGCCACGCCACCGGCATGGGCGCGCGCCGCCACGTCACGTGGCGCGAGCATCCCGTCGGACACGGTGGAATGGCAGTGCAGATCGGCGTTGATGGCGTGCGGGTTTTGCATGGCGATCATTCTACTCCTGGCAGGGTCTTTTAGCCCTGCCGCCAACGGTGGCGTGCCCGGATTCCCATGGCACGCAAGGTATGATGGGGCCTTGTTCCGCTCCCCCATGCGCCGCGCGCCACCTGGCGCCCGCCGCGCACCTGCCTCGATCATGTCTTCCACGCCCGCCACGTCCTCCCCGCTCGCCCCCCAGGAAACCACGCAGACCGATGTGCTGATCGTCGGCGCCGGGCCGGTTGGCCTGTTCGCCGCGTTCCAGGCCGGCGTGCTGGGGCTTAAATGCGAGCTGATCGACGTGCTCGACCGGGCCGGCGGCCAGTGCACCGAGCTGTACCCGGAGAAGCCGATCTACGACATTCCGGCCGTGCCAGGCTGTCTGGCGCAGGACCTCGTGGACCGGCTCATGGAGCAATGCGCGCCGTTCGCGTTCCCGATGCACTTCAGCCAGCGCGCCGACAGCGTCAGCGAGCACGCCGGCGCCGACGGCCATCCGCGCCTCCTGGTCACCACCGACGCCGGCAAACGCTTCGACGTGGCGGCAGTGCTGGTCTGCGCCGGCGCCGGGGCCTTCGCGCCGCAACGCGTGGCGCTGCCCGAGGCCGCCGCGCTCGAAGACCGGCATCTGCACTACGCCGTGCGCGACACCTCGCGCTTTGCCGGCCGCCGTGTGATCGTGGCGGGCGGCGGCGATTCGGCGCTCGACTGGGCGCTCGCACTGCGCAAGGTGGCCGGGCGCGTGACGCTGCTGCACCGGCGCGAGGGCTTTCGCGCCGCCGACCACACCGTGGCGTCGATGCGCGCGGCCGTGGCGGCCGGCGAGATGGACTTCGTCGTCGGCATGCTCGGCAGCCTGCAGACCGATGACGGCGATGGTGGCGGCAAGCTGACCGCCGCGACGATCAAGACCCGCGACGGCGAGCAGACGCTGCCCGCCGACGAACTCGTGGCCCTGTACGGGCTGGTGTCCGAGCCGGGGCCGATCGCCCAGTGGGACATGGACATGCGCGCAGGCCGCATCGTGGTGGATACCACCACTTATGAAAGCTCGCGCCGCGGCATCTTCGCCGCCGGCGACATCTGCTTCTATCCGAACAAGCAAAAGCTGATCCTCTCCGGCTTCCATGAGGCCGCGCTCGCGCTGCGCAAGGCGTACCACTACGCCAACCCGCAGAAGTCGCTGGTGCATGTGCACACCAGCAACAACGCCGCGCTCAAGGAGAAGCTCACGCACGCGTAAGGCGTCATCCCAACGCGTCATTCAGCGAGAAATGCCTCGATCAGCCGCGCCACCACCTGCGGCTGGTCGTGGTGGAGCATGTGCCCGGCGTCGTCCACGGTCACTTCACGGAAGTCCGGGAAGGCGCGGAAGCGCTCTCGGAATTCGTCCAGCGGCTGCTTGTGGGCGATGTGCTGGAGGGTGGCGGAGTCGCGTGCCTCCACGTGCAGCACCGGCGCTTCCACCTTGGCCCAGATCGCCATGATTTCGTCGATCCGATACAGCGTGGGATTGGTCAGCTTGTGGGCCGCGTCGCCCAGGATCTCCCACCGGCCCCCGGCGTTGCGGCGCGACCAGTGCGCGGCCAGGAAGGCGGCGCGGTCGTCGGGCAGGCGCGGATTGGTCTTCTGCAGGCGCGCCGCCACGGCGGCCTCGCTCTCGTAGGTGCGCAATTCCGGCTGCGCGCGCAGTTCGTCCAGCCAGCGCGCCAGCCGGCCCGGCGCCTGGTCCGGCCGGGTGCGGGTCAGGCCGAAGCCCTCCAGATCCACCACGCGCCGCACCCGCTGCGGGCGCACCCCTGCATAGATACAGACCACGTTGGCGCCCATGCTGTGGCCCACCAGATCCACCTGCCCCTCGGGCTGGTAATGGTCGAGCAGCGCCTCGAGGTCGGCCACGTAGTCCGGGAACCAGTACGACGTGGTGCCCGGATAGCGCGTCGGCAGGTCGGTCTCGCCAAACCCGCGCCAGTCCATGGCAATTACGTGCCAGTCGCGCTCCAGCGCATCGACAAGGAACTGGAACGACGCGGCCACGTCCATCCAGCCATGCAGCATGAACAGCTTGGGCGCGCCGGGCGTGCCCCAGTGGCGAACGTGCGTGCGCAGCCCGCGCAGCGTGATAAATTCGGAACGCGAGGTTTCCGTGATGGTCATGGTGTCTCTACCCTTCTGTCTCTTGTATTGCCAGGTCTTCTCGGGCACGGGGCGGAGGGGGGCCACGCGGCAGCCTGGATAAAAATAGAACGATCGTTCGCCTGGCCGATTATAGCGATCCGCCCGGCCTGACGCCGCAAAAACATCGGAGACAACCGGATGACCGCCTTGCCGGCCACGCGCCGCGACGACTATCGCGCGCTACATGACGCGTTCCACTGGAACGTGTCCGAGCACTTCAACCTGGCCGACGTCTGCTGCGGCCGCTGGGCCCGAGATCCGGCCACCATGGACCGCGTGGCGGTCTACACCGAGCACGAGGACGGGCGCCGCGACGCCTACACGTACGCCCATATCCAGGCCGAGGCCAACCGGCTCTCCCGCGCGCTGCGCGAGCTGGGCGTGGGCCGGGGCGACCGCGTGGCCATCGTCATGCCCCAGCGCATCGAAACCGTGATCGCCGGCATGGCGGCCTACCAGCTGGGCGCCGTGGCCATGCCGCTGTCGATGCTGTTCGGCCCGGAAGCGCTCTCGTACCGCATCGACCACAGCGAAACCCGCGTGGCGATTGCCGACGAGACCGCCATCGACAACCTGCTCGCCGCCCGCCCGGACTGCCCCACCCTGCGCACCGTGATCGGCGCCGGCGCCGCCACGGGCCGGGGCGACCTGGACTGGGACGCCCTGCTGGCCGCGCAGCTACCCACCTTCACCGCCGAGCAGACCAAGGCCGACGAAGCCGCCGTGCTGATCTACACCAGCGGCACCACCGGGCCACCCAAGGGCGCGCTGATTCCGCACCGGGCGCTGATCGGCAACCTGACCGGCTTCGTCTGCTCGCAGAACTGGTACCCGCAGGACGACGATGTGTTCTGGAGCCCCGCCGACTGGGCCTGGACCGGCGGCCTGTGGGATGCGCTGATGCCGGCGCTGTACTTCGGCAAGCCCATCGTCGGCTATCAGGGCCGGTTCTCCGCCGAACGTGCCTTCGAATTGCTCGAACGCTATGGCGTGACCAACACCTTCCTGTTCCCCACCGCGCTCAAGCAGATGATGAAGGCGTGCCCGGACCCGTTCGCGCGCTACCAACTCAAGCTGCGCGCCATCATGAGCGCAGGCGAAGCCGTGGGCGAGACCGTGTTCTCGTGGTGCCGCGACGCGCTCGGGGTCATCGTCAACGAGATGTTCGGCCAGACCGAGATCAACTACATCGTCGGCAACTGCACCGCGCAGAACGACGACAACCGGCTCGGCTGGCCGGCGCGGCCGGGCTCGATGGGCCGCCCCTACCCGGGCCACCGCGTGGCGGTGATCGACGACGAGGGCCGCCTCTGCCCGCCGGACGAAGACGGCGAGGTGGCGGTCTGCGCCACCGACATCCACGGGCATCCGGACCCGGTCTTCTTCCTGGGCTACTGGAAGAACGAGGCTGCCACAGCGGGCAAGTACACCGAACTGGACGGCCTGCGCTGGTGCCGCACGGGCGACCTCGCCCGCATGGATGCGGACGGTTATCTCTGGTACCAGGGCCGGGCGGACGACGTGTTCAAGTCGTCCGGCTACCGCATCGGGCCGAGCGAGATCGAGAACTGCCTGCTCAAGCACCCGGCGGTGTCGAACTGCGCCGTGGTGCCGTCGCCGGACCCCGAGCGCGGGGCCATCGTCAAGGCGTTCATCGTGCTCACGCCCGCCGTGGCGCGCTCGTTCGACAACGACGCCGCGCTGATCGCCGAGTTGCAGCAGCACGTGCGGGGGCAGCTGGCCCCCTATGAATACCCCAAAGCGATTGAATTTATCGATCAACTGCCGATGACGACCACCGGCAAGATCCAGCGGCGGGTGCTGCGGCTGCAGGAACAGGAGAAAGCTACGGAGAAAACGAAAGCGGCCGGCGGCGCGCCGGCGCCCACCTCAGCCGGCTGAGGCTTCCAGCCAGGCCAGTTCGTCCTCGTCGAACCCCGCCGCGCGGCGGGCGTCGAGGTTGAACGGGCCGCGCAGCCGGGGTGCGCGGTACTGGTCGGCCAGCGCGGCGTAGGTCGGCACCGGGTCCAGCCCGCGCTGCGCGCACAGCCAGCGGTACCAGTGGTTGCCGATGGCCACGTGCCCCACTTCGTCGCGCAGGATGATGTCGATGATGGCGGCGGCGGCCTCGTCGCCGGCCTCGGCCAGCTTGGCCCGCACCGGCGGCGAGGCGTCCAGCCCCCGCGCTTCGAGCGTGCGCGGCACCAGTGCCATGCGCGCCAGCACGTCGCCGGCGGTCTTGTCGCACATCTCCCACAGGCTGTTATGCGCCGGGAAGTCGCCATATTCGGCGCCCAGCGTGGCCAGGTGGTCGGCCAGCAGCGAGAAATGCAGGGCCTCCTCGCTCGCCACCTGGAGCCAGTCGCGATAGAAGCGCGGCGGCATGCCGGCAAAGCGCCACGCGGCGTCCAGCGCGAGGTTGATCGCGTTGAATTCGATATGGCACAGCGCGTGGATCATCGCCGCCCGCCCCGCCGGGGTGCGCAGCGAGCGGCGGCGCTCCACCTTCTGGGGCGGCACCAGTTCCGGGCGCGCGGGCCGGCCCGGCAGGGCCACGCCGGCAGCGGGGGCGAGTGCCGTATCCGCATCGCCAATGCCCTGCCCGGCCGCTTCTGCCACCACCACGGCCTCGAACAGCGCCCGGGCTGCATCGGCCTTCGCCCTGGCATCGGTCATGCATAGCACTTCCAGCGCGCGGTGGCGCGGCAGGCGGGCATGCGGCAAATCAAGGCCGGCGGCGGGTGCGGTGACTGGCATAGGCGTAAAATTCCGGGGAGTCGCCATTGTAGAGCGTCGCAGCGTGTCGCCACGCCCCGCTTCCCGGGGTGCGCGCGCCCTTCAATGCTCTTTTAATCCCGGCGGCCATCCCCAATTACACCGGATTGCCTTACCAGCCCCACTGCCTCAGGCAGGACACAGGAGACCCCATGGCGCTTTACCAGATCGGCGACCTCGCCCCGACCATCCACAGCGATGCCTACGTGGCCGCCGAAGCCACCATCATCGGCAACGTGACGCTCAAGGCGCGCGCGAGTGCCTGGCCGGGCGTGGTGATCCGTGGCGACAATGAACCGATCGTGGTAGGCGCGGACACCAACATCCAGGAAGGCTCCGTGCTCCATACCGATCCGGGCGCGCCGCTGACGCTGGGCGACAAGGTGTCCGTCGGCCATCAGGCCATGCTGCACGGCTGCACGGTGGGCGAAGGATCGCTGATCGGCATCCAGGCCGTGGTGCTGAACCGTGCCGTGATCGGCAAGGAATGCCTGGTCGGCGCCGGCGCCGTGGTGACCGAGGGCAAAGTGTTCCCGGACCGCTCGCTGATCCTGGGCGCGCCGGCCAAGGTCGTGCGCGAGCTGACCGATGCCGACGTGGCGAACCTCTACCGCAACGCCGAGACCTACGCGAAGCGCCAGGCGATGTACAAGACCGACCTGAAGCGCATCGACTGATGACATACCGGCGCGCGGCCCCGCCCGCGCGCCTGCAACCCGCGCCTTACTGCTAGATAGATGACGAACGTGACCGCAACCTCGAATCCCGACACCCTCCAGAAATTCCTGTTCGACGCCGCCCCGGTGCGCGGCGAACTGGTTCGCATGGAGGCCACCTGGCAAGAGGTGCTCAACCGCCATGCCTATCCGGCGCCGGTGCGGCGCCTGCTGGGCGAGATGATGGCGGCCGCGGCGCTGCTGTCGGCCAATCTCAAGTTCAACGGGGCGCTGGTCATGCAGCTGCATGGCGACGGCCCGGTGCGGATGCTGGTGGTGGAATGCCTGTCGGACCTCTCGATGCGCGCCACGGCCAAGATCGCCGAAGACACTGCGATTGCCGACGACGCCACGCTCAAGCAGATGGTGAACGTGCACGGCCAGGGCCGCTTCGCGATCACACTCGACCCGCAGGACAAGCTGCCGGGCCAGCAGGCCTACCAGGGCATCGTGCCGCTGTCGGACGAGCACGGCCCGCTGTCGTCGATCGGTGCGGTGCTGGAACATTACATGCAGGCGTCCGAGCAGCTCGACACGCGCCTGTGGCTCGCCTCGAACGACCAGGTGGCCGCCGGCATGCTGCTGCAGAAGCTGCCGTCGTACGGCGGCACGATGGAAGTGGGCGAGACCGGCGCGCCACTTGACGAAGCCGGCCGCGCGCAGGACCTGGACACCTGGGACCGCGCGTGCCAGCTCGGCGCCACGCTCAAGGACGAGGAATTGCTGGCGGAGTCGCCGGACACGCTGCTGCGCCGCCTGTTCTGGGAAGACCTGCAGGCCACCGGGCTGCGTGTCTTCGAGCCGATGACGCCGCATTTCCAGTGCTCGTGCTCGCGCGCCAAGGTGGCGGGCATGCTCCAGTCGCTGGGCCAGGCCGAGGTGGAAAGCATCATCGCCGAGCGCGGCCACGTGGAGATCCACTGCGATTTCTGCGGCCAGCGCTACGAATTCGACCCCGTGGACAGCGCCCAGCTGTTCACCGCGCCCGTGGCCACCGGTGCCGGCGACGGCGCACACCAACAGCACTGAGAGCACCGAGTCGCCCCCGCCTGGATTCCATGACCTGAGGAAAGCCGCCATGCAAGCCGACCATCGCCCCCGCCCCTTCTGTTCCCGCCTCGGGCCGGCAGGCGCTGTGGCGATGATGGCCGTGGCGCTGCTGGCCGGCTGCGCGTCTCCCGTGCCGCGCGACGTCAATGGCTCGCCGGCCACGGCCCGGCTGATGCCCAACGGCGTGCCGCCAGCCCCGATTACGCCCGAGGAAAGCCAGTCGCTGACGCAACTAAACCAGCAGATCCTGCGCGACCAGGAAGCGGCCATCGCCCGGCAACAGCAGGCCGAGGCATGGGCATACGCCTATCCGAACACGAGCTGGAGTCTGTACTACGGTGGGTGGGGTGGTGGTCGCTGGGGCGGCGGCGTGGGCGTGAGCAGCCCAGGATACTGGGGTGGCGGCTGGGGTGGCTACCCGTACTGGTGGTAAGCCGCGGAACGCGTCAATTCGGATTCAACCGGCTCAGCCGGCTCAGTGACCGCCCTTGCCGGCAACGGAATTCGGCGGCGGCGGTAGCGGTGGCGTGGCGCTGACCTTCGGGGCCGGGGCCACGAACTGCACGAACACCTCGCTCTCCTTCACCATGCCCAGCTCGTAGCGGGCACGTTCCTCGATGGCGCCGGTGCCGTCCTGGAGGTCGCTGACTTCCCCTTCCAGCTTGGCATTGCGCAGCTTGAGCGCCTGATTGTGGGTGGTCTGTTCCTGCACCTGGCGGTTCAGGTCCCATACGCGCAGCCAGCCGCCCTTGCCCAGCCAGAGCGGATACTGGATGGCGAGCAGCAGCACGAACAGCAGCAGGGAAATCAGACGCATTGGGGCAAATTGGATATCGTCAGATCGACGACCGCCACAATGATCCCTTATGCGGCCGAAGAATGCAAAATTATCGGCCTGAAAAAACGCAACACTCTGCAACACTAACGTGTCGCGGCGGGGAGATCTCCCCGCTCCCGGGGCGGGAGGGGGAGATTCGCGGACTTAGCGCAGGTTGTAGAACGCGCTCTTGCCCGGGTACGTAGCGATGTCACCGAGGTCTTCCTCGATGCGCAGCAGCTGGTTGTACTTCGAGATGCGGTCCGAACGCGACAGCGAGCCGGTCTTGATCTGGCCAGCGTTGGTGCCCACCGCGATGTCGGCGATCGTGCTGTCCTCGGTCTCGCCCGAGCGGTGCGAGATCACGGCCGTGTAACCGGCGCGCTTGGCCATCTCGATGGCGGCGAAGGTCTCGGTCAGCGTGCCGATCTGGTTGATCTTGATCAGGATCGAGTTGCCGATGCCCTTCTCGATGCCTTCCTTCAGGATCTTCGTGTTGGTCACGAACAGGTCGTCACCCACCAGCTGCACGCGCTCGCCCAGCTTCTCGGTCAGCGTCTTCCAGCCTTCCCAGTCGCCCTCGGCCATGCCGTCCTCGATCGAGACGATCGGGAACTTGTCGCACAGGTTGGCCAGGTAGTCGGCGAATTGCGTCGACGACAGCTTCAGGCCCTCGCCTTCCAGCTGGTAGACGTCCTCGGCCTCGTGGTAAAACTCGCTGGCGGCGCAGTCCAGCGCCAGCAGCACGTCCTCGCCCGCCTTGTAGCCGGCCTTCTCGATGGCCTGCACCACCGTGTTCAGGCACTCCTCGTTCGACGAGAAATTCGGCGCGAAACCGCCTTCGTCGCCCACGGCCGTGGACATGCCCTTGTCGGCCAGGATCTTCTTGAGCGCGTGGAACACCTCGGCGCCGCAGCGCAGGGCTTCACGGAAGCTGGTCTGCGAGACCGGCATGATCATGAATTCCTGGATGTCCAGGCTGTTGTTGGCGTGCGCGCCACCGTTGACGATGTTCATCATCGGCACCGGCATCTGCATCGCGCCCGAACCGCCGAAGTAGCGGTACAGCGGCAGGCCGGCTTCCTCGGCGGCGGCCTTGGCCACGGCCATCGACACGGCCAGCATGGCGTTGGCGCCCAGGCGGCCCTTGTTCTCGGTGCCGTCCAGCTCGATCAGCGTGCGGTCCAGGAACGCCTGCTCGGAGGCGTCCAGGCCCATGATGGCTTCGGAGATCTCGGTGTTGATGTGCTCGACGGCCTTCAGCACGCCCTTGCCCAGGTAGCGCGACTTGTCGCCGTCACGCAGCTCGATGGCCTCCCGCGAACCCGTGGACGCGCCCGACGGCACGGCCGCACGGCCCATCACGCCGGATTCCAGCAGCACGTCGCACTCGACCGTGGGGTTGCCACGCGAGTCGAGAACTTCGCGACCGATGATATCTACGATTGCACTCATATTTCCTCTCTGGACTGTTGAATCTGGTGACTGCGCAAGAATGCCCGCCAACCGTGACAAATGTTGCCGACGATGGTCAGGCGCCCTCGACAACGATCATGTTCATCTTCGCCGCGTGCTCGCGCGACTGCCGCGCGGCCAGGTACTCCTCGCTCGCGTAGAAGGTCTTGGCGGCCTCATAGCTCGGGAACTTCAGCAGCACGACACGCGTGGGCGCCCATTCCCCCTCGAGCGGCTCGGTCTTGCCGCCGCGCACGAGCACCTCGGCCCCGTGCGCCTGCATGGCGCGCGTGGAAAGCACCTTGTACTGCTCGTATTGCTGGGGGTCTGTCACGTCGACGTACGCGATGATATAGCCGGCGGCCATGGGCGATCTCCGAATCTTTTGTATTGTCTTTCGATACGGCGCGTCACGGTCGGTGCAGGATGGACCATGCGGGCCGGAAACGATTCCGCCCGCGACAGGCGCGGGCGGTCACGACCAACACTGGCTCAGGCGCAGGCCGGCCAGCTGAAGTTGTCCTCGAGGAAACCGCTGCGCTTGACCAGCGCATCGAGATCCTTCAGGACCGACAGTAATTCCTTCATGCGCGACAGCGGCACGGCGTTGGGGCCATCCGACATCGCCTTGCTCGGGTCCGGGTGCGTTTCCATGAACAGCCCGGCCACGCCGGTTGCCACGGCGGCACGCGACAACACCGGCACGAACTCGCGCTGGCCGCCCGAACTCGTGCCCTGCCCGCCCGGCAACTGCACCGAGTGTGTGGCGTCGAACACCACCGGGGCGGCGGTCTCGCGCATGATCGCCAGCGAGCGCATGTCCGAGACCAGGTTGTTGTAGCCGAAGGAGACACCGCGCTCGCAGGCCATGAACACGTCGTCGGGCAGACCAGCCTCACGGGCCGCATCACGCGCCTTATCGATCACGTTCTTCATGTCGTGCGGCGCCAGGAACTGGCCCTTCTTGATGTTCACCGGCTTGCCGCTCTGGGCGCAGGCGCGGATGAAATCGGTCTGGCGGCACAGGAAGGCCGGCGTCTGGAGCACGTCCACCACGGCGGCGACGGGCTTGATCTCGTCGATCTCGTGGATGTCCGTGAGCACCGGCACGCCGATCTCGCGCTTCACGGTGGCCAGGATCTCAAGACCCTTTTCCATGCCGAGACCGCGGAACGACTTGCCCGACGACCGGTTGGCCTTGTCGAACGACGACTTGTAGATGAACGGAATGCCCAGCGCCGAGGTAATTTCCTTGAGCTGGCCGGCTGTGTCCAGCGCCATCTGCTCGGACTCGATCACGCACGGCCCGGAAATCAGGAAGAACGGCTGGTCGAGGCCGACATCGAATCCACACAGTTTCATGGCTGCTCCTTCTCTGCGCGCGCTCAGGCGGACTTGCCCTTGCGCTGCTGGCTGGCCAGCGCGGCTTCCACGTAGGCCTTGAACAGCGGATGGCCGTCACGCGGCGTGGACGTGAATTCCGGGTGGAACTGCACACCGACGAACCACGGGTGCAGGCTCTCGGGCAGCTCCATCATCTCCGGCAGGTTTTCCGTCGGGGTACGGGCCGAAATCACCATGCCGGCGCCCTCGAGCTGCGGCACGTAGTGATTGTTGACTTCGTAACGATGGCGATGGCGCTCGTTCACTTCTTCGCCATAGATCTGGGCAGCCTTGGTGCCGGCCTTCACCGGTACGCGCTGGGCGCCCAGGCGCATCGTGCCGCCGAGGTCGGAATCGGCCGAGCGCTGCTCGACCTTGCCTTCGCGGTCCAGCCATTCGGTGATCAGTGCGACCACCGGATGCTCGGTTTCGAGGTTGAATTCGGTCGAGTTGGCATCGGCCATGTTCGCCACGTGGCGGGCAAACTCGATCACGGCCAGCTGCATGCCCAGGCAGATGCCCAGGTACGGCACCTTGTTCTCGCGGGCGTACTGGATCGCGCGGATCTTGCCTTCCGTGCCGCGCTTGCCGAAGCCGCCCGGCACCAGGATGGCGTCCAGCGGCTGGAGCACTTCCAGATGGCCGGATTCCAGTTCCTCGGAATCGATGTATTCGATGTTCACGCGCGTGGCGGTATGCATGCCGGCGTGGCGCAGCGCCTCGATCAGCGACTTGTACGACTCGGTCAGGTCGACGTACTTGCCAACCATGCCGATCGTGATTTCGTGCTCGGGGTTTTCCTGCGCGTTGACCAGCTTCTGCCACATCGACAGGTCGGCCGGCTTCGGATCCAGGCGCAGTTCCTCGCAGATCAGGCGGTCCAGGCCCTGCTCGTTGAGCATCTGCGGGATCTTGTAGATGCTGTCGGCATCCCAGACCGAGATCACGGCTTCCTGCGGGATATTGGCGAACAGCGAGATCTTGGCGCGCTCGTCGTCCGGAATCGGGCGATCCGCGCGGCACAGCAGCGCCGTCGGCGAAATGCCGATTTCGCGCAGCTTCTGCACCGAGTGCTGGGTCGGCTTGGTCTTCAGCTCGCCCGCGCTGGCGATGAACGGCACCAGCGTCAGGTGCACGAAGGCACAATGGTTGCGGCCCATGCGCAGGCTCATCTGGCGCGCGGCCTCAAGGAACGGCAGGGATTCGATATCCCCCACCGTGCCGCCGATTTCCACCAGCGCCACGTCGGCCTTGCCCTCGTGCGAGGCGGCCGCGCCGCGCTCCACGAATGCCTGGATCTCGTTGGTGATATGGGGGATGACCTGCACGGTCTTGCCCAGGTACTCGCCCCGGCGTTCCTTGCGGATCACCGATTCATAGATCTGGCCGGTCGTGAAGTTGTTCGATTTCCGCATCTTGGCGGAAACGAAGCGCTCATAGTGCCCCAGGTCGAGGTCGGTTTCCGCGCCATCTTCGGTCACGAACACCTCGCCGTGCTGGAAGGGGCTCATCGTGCCGGGATCGACGTTGATGTAGGGATCGAGCTTGAGGAGGGTGACTTTGAGGCCGCGCGACTCGAGAATGGCCGCGAGCGAAGCAGCAGCGATGCCCTTGCCGAGAGAAGAGACGACGCCACCGGTGACGAAGACGAATTTGGTCATAAACCGAGCTTGCCGGGGAAATCGGGATTATACATGAGCGGCCGTCCCGCGCGGCCCCGGAAATTGTGACAGCCGGGGTGAAACCGGGCCGGGTGCTACCCGGTTGCGCCGCGCTGCGCCTCCTTGCGCCCAATGCGCCGCACGGGCGCGGGTTGGCGCCGCCCTGCCCGCGTGCCCACCGTCGCCTAGCGCGATTCCTGCCGGATCTTGCCGATCAGGTCACGCACCAGCGCGGCGGTTTCGAGCGGCTTTTCCATCGGATAGAGATGGCCGCCCTCGATAAAGCGCAGGTGCTCGCCCACCAGCCGGCGCGTGGCGCCCAGGCCGCACTGGCGCACCTCGCGCGAGCGCGTGCCGGCGACGAAGCCCACCGGCACCGGCGCGCCCCGGGAGACCTTGCGGCCCAGGCTGGTTGGCAGGGTCCGGTAGATCTTGTATTCCACCTCGCGATCGAAGCGCAGCCGCCGCTCGCCGGCACGGCCGGTCGGCTCGGTGCCGTGCTCGGCGTAGTCGCTCAGGACCTCGGGATCCCAAATGGCGAAATTCTTCTTGGAGAGGAAGTGATGGCGCACCGCCTCGGCGTCTGGCCAGTGGGTGCGGCGGTTCTTCGTCACGGCCGCCGGGCCCGGCTTCTCGTCGAGACCGAATATCTGCGAAAAACGCAGCAGCCCGGCGCGCCAGCCGGCAATCACCGGCGAGTCGAGCATGACCACCCCGCGCACCCGGGCAGGCCGGCGCAGCGAGGCCATCAGGGACAGGAAGCCGCCCAGCGAATGGCCGACCAGCCACACCGGGCGCTCGGTGCCGTCGCGCGTGGCGCGGTCCAGCTCGTCAAGCAATTCCTCCACGAGATGGGGCCACTCGCGCGTGACCGGGTACTTCGGGTCATGGCCGTAGCGCTCCACGGCGCGGATATCGAAATCGTCTTCCAGTGCACGGAACAGCTTGCGATACGTGCGCACCGGAAAGCCGTTGGCGTGCGAAAACAGCAGGATGTCGCGCATGCGGCGTCTTGGGAGGTGGGAATGCCGGGGAAGCAGCGATAAGTGGCGGCGATCAGTGGCGGCGATCAGTGTTCGCGGCGGGCCCGCACCGGCTGGCCCCAGCGGTCCGCCTCATCGCGCGCGAGCGGGAATTCCGCCGGCTCCGCCGCATCCCACTCGGGGTTGCAGATCTCGCCAAACACCTGGCGCAGGCGGTGGCCCCAGGTGTCGCGGATCATGCGGAAGTAGGCGTTGCGTTCGTCGATATTGACGAAGCGGGTCACGCGCAGCGCGTCGGCCTCATAGACCAGCAGGTCCAACGGCAGGCCCACGGAGATATTCGATTTCAGCGTGGAATCCATCGAGATCAGCGCGCACTTGGCGGCCTCGCCCAGCGGCAGCGACGGCGACACCACGCGGTCGATGATCGGCTTGCCGTACTTGGCCTCGCCAATCTGGAAATAGCAGTTTTCCGGTGTCGATTCGACGAAGTTGCCGGCCGCATAGATATTGAACAGCCGCGGCCGCTCGCCACGGATCTGGCCACCGAAGACCAGACTCACGTTAAATTCGATGCCGGCATCGCGCAGCGCATGGGCGTCGCGCTTGTGCACGGCGCGCACGGCATCGCCGACGATGGTGGCGGCCTCGAACATGTCCCGTGCGGTCCAGAGCGAGCGCTTCTCGTCGCGGCCCTCGGCCAGGCACTGGCGCACGGACTGGCTGATGGCGAGGTTGCCGGCAGTCATCATCACCATCACGCGGTCGCCCGGCTCTTCGAACACGGTCATCTTGCGGGCCGTGGAAATGGCGTCCACGCCGGCGTTGGTACGGGAATCCGACAGGAATACCAGGCCGGCATCCAGCCGCATGGCTACACAGTACGTCATGGGAATCTTGTTGGTTTTGGGCCGCGCGCCGTTTCGGCGGCGCGCTCAGGACAAGCTTGCATTCTAGCGCCCCGGCGCGACGCGAGCCGCCTCGGGTGGCATCGGCCATCTGGAACGGCCGTCTGATTGACAGGCGCGCAGCGCGGAAAGCGTCAGTCGGCAGCCGGTACCGGCGCCATGGGTGGAATGGGCGTGATGGCGATCTCGACTTCCATGGTCTCGTCAGTCCCGCCCTCCAGAATGCCCCGAATTGGTGCAGCGGAGGCGTAGTCGCGCCCCACGGCAAGGCGTACGTGGCGGCTATCGGTGAGGCAGCGGTGCGTCACGTCGATGCTGCACCAGAGCGCGCTGGCGGCGTCCAGGCAGACATCGGCCCAGGCGTGGCTGGCCATCGAGGTGGCGGCCGGGTCATAGAAGTAACCACTGACATAGCGCGCCGGAATGCCGAAGGCGCGGCACGCGGCCACCATCACCTGCGCCTGGTCCTGGCAGACGCCGCTGCCGAGCGCGAAGGCATCGGCGGCGCTGGTGCCGACGTGAGTGGTGTTGGCGCTGTAGCGCACGCGGTCCGCAATGCCATCGGCCAGCGCCAGCAGCGCCGGCACGTCGTGGCCGGCGGCCAGGAACGGCGCGGCGAACGCGCGCAGCGCGGCCGGGGCCTGCGTGAGCGGCGTGGCAGCGGCAAAGTACAGCGGCGATACGCGCGACTCGCCGGCATCCGGCAGGTCGTGGAAGCCATGGTGGCCGGGCGACTCAGCCTCACCAAGAGGCGAAATCATCACCTCCACTTCGCCAGTCGCCGTGATCGAAATCGTCTGGGCGGGGCCGGACAGCGTGAAGTTATGGACGATGTTGCCAAAGCCGTCGCGGGCCTCGGACAGGTTGCCCGGTGCAGTCAGGGTCCAGTCCTGCACGGACTGAAGCGGCCCCGTACGCGGCACAAGCCGCAGTTCGTGCACGCTGCGGCGCACCGGCTCGGTGTAACGGTAGACCGTCTTGTGGTGGATCTTGTATTTCACGATAGGGCACGCGCCGCGGCGACCGGTGCCCGGCCCGCCACCCGCCCGATCCGGCAACGGTGTGGCGAGCCCGGCACCTCGTCAGGCAGCCAGCGGGACGAGGAAGTCCCGGCTGATGCCGTTGCCGAGATCGCCAATGCGCTCCAGGAAGCTGGTCAGGTAGGCGTGCAGGCCAACGGCGAAGATGTCGTCGATGCGCGCGTATTTCAGGTCGGCGTGGAGTTTACCAGCCTGCCGCTCCGTCTCCGACGACTGCTGGTTGGCCACCAGCGCGAGAATCGCGACCACCTCGTCCATGCTCGAGACCAGCGAGCGCGGCATGTCTGGCCGCAAGATCAGCAGCTCCGCCACGCGTTGCGGCGTGATCACGGCGCGATAGATCTTGCGATACACCTCGAAGCCGGACACCGAGCGCAGCACGGCCGCCCAGTGATAGAAATCGTTCTGCTCGCGATTCAGGTCGTCGTTCTGCAACTGGCTCTGGGACTGCCCGCTGCCGCCCTGGGACTGGGATTGGGACTGGCTCTGGGAGCCCCCGCCCTGACTCTGACTCTGCAATTGGCCGCCCTGGAAGGCAAGGTCGTCCTCGTCGCGCCGGCCGGACGCCTGGAACTTGACGTCGAGGATCCGCGCGGTGTTGTCGGCCCGCTCCAGGAACGTGCCAAGCCGCATGAAATGGAAGGCGTCGTCCTTGAGCATGGTGCCGAACTGCACGCCGCGCGCCAGATGCGAGCGGAACTTGACCCACTCGAAGAAGCGGGAGGGGTCGTCGCGCAGTTCGCCATCGGCGATCATGCGCTGCACGTCCAGCCAGGTGGTGTTCAGCGTCTCCCAGACCTCCGTGGTCAGCGAGCCGCGCACCGCGCGGGCGTTCTCGCGCGCCGCGCGCAGGCAGCTCATGATCGACGACGGATTGGTCATGTCGCGGACCATGAAATCGATCACGTCGTCCCGGTGCAGCAGGCCGTACTTGTGGTCGAAGGCGTTGGTCAGCTCCGAAATATCGAGCATCGCCCACCAGCCCTGCTCGGCCACTTCGGCGGACTGCGGGAGCAGCGAAGTCTGGTAGTTGACGTCGAGCATGCGCGCGGTGTTCTCGGCGCGCTCGGTATAGCGGGACATCCAGAACAGATGGTCGGCGGTGCGGCTCAACATGATGGGTTCTCCCGGCGATCGGCGTATTCCATGGCTCAGCGCTCCAGCACCCAGGTGTCCTTGGTGCCGCCCCCCTGCGAGGAGTTGACCACCAGCGACCCTTCGCGCAGCGCCACGCGGGTCAGCCCGCCCGGCACCATGCGCACCTCCTTGCCCGACAGCACGAACGGCCGCAGGTCGATATGGCGCGGCGCGATGCCCGACTCCACATAGGTCGGGCAGGTGGACAGCGCCAGCGTCGGCTGGGCGATGTACTGCTCGGGGCGCGACTTCACCACCTCGCGGAACTGGTCGATCTCGGCGCGCGTGGCCGCCGGGCCGACCAGCATGCCGTAGCCGCCCGCGCCGTGGGTCTCCTTGACCACGAGGTCGGCCATATGATCGAGCACGAACTGGAGATCGTCCGGGCGCCGGCACATATAGGTCGGCACGTTGTTGAGGATGGCTTCCTCGCCGAGGTAGAAGCGGATCATGTCCGGCACGTAGGGGTAGATCGACTTGTCGTCAGCCACGCCCGTGCCAATGGCGTTGCTGATCGTCACATTGCCGGCCCGGTAGACCGACAGCAGCCCGGCCGCACCGAGCGCCGAATCTGGACGAAATGCGAGGGGGTCAAGGAAGTCGTCATCCACGCGGCGGTAGATCACGTCGATGCGCTGCGGCCCCTGCGTGGTGCGCATGTAGAGGTGCTCGTCCTCGACGAACAGGTCGCTGCCCTCCACCAGTTCCACACCCATCTGCTGGGCCAGGAACGCATGCTCGAAATACGCCGAGTTGTACATGCCCGGCGTGAGCACGACCACGGTGGGATCGGCGATGTTCTGGGGCGACACGCTGCGCAGCATGTCCAGCAGCAGGTCGGGATAGTGCGCCACCGGCGCCACCCGGTTGCGCGCGAACAGCTCCGGGAACAACCGCATCATCATCTTGCGGTTTTCAAGCATGTACGAGACGCCGGAAGGCACCCGGAGGTTGTCCTCCAGCACATAGAACTCGCCCTCGCCGGCGCGCACCACGTCGATGCCGGCCACGTGTGCGTAGATGTCGCGCGGCACGTCGATGCCGAGCATCTCCGGCCGGTACTGGGCGTTGTTGTAGATCTGGTCGGGTGGAATCACGCCGGCGCGGATGATGTCCTGGCCGTGGTAGATATCGTGGATGAACCGGTTCAGCGCCGCCACGCGCTGGCGCAGGCCGCGCTCGAGCGTGGCCCACTCGCTGGCCGGGAAGATGCGTGGAATCACATCGAACGGAATGGTCCGTTCGGTGCCGCTGTTTGACTCGTCCTTGTCGCCATAGACGGCAAAGGTAATGCCCACGCGCCGGAAGATCAGGTCCGCCTCGGCGCGCTTGTTGTCCATCGTCGATGCGGACTGCCGCCCGATCCAGTCCGCAAAATTGCGATAGTGGGCCCTGACCGCCCCGGACGGCAGCGTCTGTCCGGCCTCGATGGCCGCCACCACGCCGTCCTCCCGCCCTTCCAGCATCTCGTCGAAAAACCGCGCCGCCATGATGGCCGCTCCTTCGTGAAATGGGCGCCCGCGCCGGCCTCGTACTGACCGTGCCGTGCCGTCTCCCCGGTCGCCCGTTTGTCGATGCCTTGTCGAGTTGGCTCTTTCAGCATATCCGCGCCGGCAAAACCCGCAAGGGTCACGCGCGCCGGCACGTGAATCGGTTTAGCAAGATGCTTGCCAGCCACGCGCCACCGAAGGCACGGCGCCCTGGGCGCTGGCTGGCGGGATTAGGTCAGTTCAGGTCAGGCGGCGGGCTTCCCGCTGCAGGCGGCCGACTCGGGCGGGCACTTGTCCAGAATGTCCTGGACCAGCGCCTCGGGCGTGCGGCGGATATCCAGTACCAGCGCGTCGCGCGGCTCTTCGAGGGTATCGAACTGGCTTTGCAGCAGCGCCGGGTTGAAGAAATGGTCCGTGCGCGCCGACAGCCGGCTGCCGATGGTGCCGGCGTCGCCCTTCATGAAGACGAAGGTCACGCCGCCGTCCGGCGGGGTCAGGCGGTCGCGGTAGGTCTGGCGCAGCGCCGAGCAGGTGAAAACGTGGGTGCGGCCCTCGGCCCGGGCGGTGTCGATGGCGGCGCGCATCGCGGCCAGCCAGGGCCAGCGGTCCTCGTCGGTCAGCGGAATGCCGTTGTGCATCTTGGCCTTGTTGGCCTCGCTGTGGAAGGCGTCCGCATCGTGGAAGCCGCAGTGCAACTGGCTGGCCAGCAGCTGGCCGACCGTGGTTTTCCCGCTGCCGGAAACGCCCATCAGGATATAGATCATGTCTGCTCCGTCGATCATGGTCGGATGGTCGGGCCATCCTTGTCGGTAGCCTTCGGGCGCGAAAAATGTGGCGCGAAGGTGCACCGCGGCATGGAGATACCGAGCCGCGGCGATTGCTGAAAATCGTAAAACGACTAAACGACGACTAAGTGCGTGCAGGGCAAGGTGAGCGTTTGCCTATTGTGCGACCGCGCCGGCCGTTTGGACAGCGGGCGCGGCGTCGGCCTCGGACAAGTCCAGGGCACTGCCGCCTTCCTCGGCGATCCGTGCATGGCGCCGGAACAGCCCGAACAGGCCGCGCCCCATGCTGAAGCGCGCAAACTCGTCGTCCGGCGCGGTCGCCGGGACGCGCGCAGCGAATTCGGCCTGCACGCCGGCATCGCCAACCAGGGTCAATGTGCCGGATACGGCATCTACGCGGATCCGGTCGCCGTCGCGCACCCGCGCCAGCGGGCCGCCGACAAGCGCCTCCGGCCCCACATGGATCACTGCCGGCACCTTGCCGGACGCCCCCGACATCCGGCCATCTGTCACCAGCGCCACCTTGTGGCCGGCATCCTGCAGCGCGCCGAGCGCCGGCGTAAGGCGGTGCAACTCGGGCATGCCGTTGGCATTCGGCCCCTGGAAGCGGACCACCGCCACCACGTCACGATTCAGTTCGTCGGCCTCGAAGGCGGCTTGCAGCGCCTCCTGGGAGTCGAACACGCGGGCCGGGGCCTCCACGATCCGATGCTCGTCGGCCACGGCCGACACCTTGATCACGCCCCGGCCGAGGTTGCCGGCCATCAGGCGTAGCCCGCCCTCCCTCGAGAACGGCGCCGACGCCGGCGCCAGCACGGCGGCATCGCCGCTGGTGGCCGGACCGTCGCGCCAGCGCAGCGCGCCGTCGGTCATCACAGGCTCCTCGGTGTAGCGCGCCAGCCCTTGCCCCATCACGGTCTGTACGTCCTCGTGCAGCAAGCCGGCCTCGAGCAGCTGGCCAATCACATAGGCCACGCCACCGGCCGCGTGGAAGTGGTTCACATCGGCCGAGCCGTTCGGATAGACGCGCGCCAGCAGCGGCGTGACGGCCGACAGGCGGTCGAAGTCATTCCAGTCGATGACGATGCCGGCGGCACGCGCCATGGCGACGAGGTGGATCGTATGGTTCGTAGAGCCGCCCGTGGCCAGCAGGCCGACCATGGCATTGACGATGGCACGCTCATCCACGATCTGGGCGAGCGGCGTGTACGCGTTGCCGCGCGCAATCAGCGCCAGTGCGCGCTGCGCCGCAGCCGCCGTCAGCACATCGCGCAGGCCGCTGTCCGGGTGCACGAAGGCCGAGCCCGGCACGTGCAAGCCCATGATTTCCATCAGGAACTGGTTGCTGTTGGCCGTGCCGTAGAAGGTGCAGGTGCCGGCGCTGTGGTAGGCGGCGCATTCGGCCTCCAGCAAGGCTTCGCGGCCAACCTGACCGGTGGCGTAGAGCTGGCGCACGCGCGCCTTTTCCTTGTTCGAGAGGCCGGTCGCCATCGGGCCGGCCGGCACGAAGACGATGGGCAGGTGCCCGAACTGGAGCGCCCCCATCAGCAGGCCCGGCACGATCTTGTCGCACACGCCGAGCATCAGCGCGGCATCGAAGGTGTTGTGCGAGAGCGCGACCGCCGTACCCATGGCAATGGCGTCGCGCGAGAAGAGCGACAGCTCCATGCCCGCATTGCCCTGCGTGATGCCGTCGCACATCGCCGGTACGCCGCCGGCCACCTGGGCCACGCCACCCACCGCGCGCGCCGCCTCGCGAATCACGCTCGGATACCGCTCGTAGGGCTGGTGGGCGGACAGCATGTCGTTGTAGGCGGTAACGATGCCGAGATTCGGCGCGTGCTCGACGCGCAGCTTGAGCTTGTCATCAGCCGGCAGCGCGGCGTAACCGTGCGCCAGATTCGCGCACGACATGCCACGCAGCGGGCCGAGTTCCCGCTGGGCCCGCTCGCAGCGCGCCAGATAGGCGGCGCGGCTCGCGCGGCTGCGCTCGACAATGCGTTGCGTAACGGCCGACACCTCGGCATGAACGGATTGGGTCATGGCGGCAATGTTCCTCGTGGGGAGCGCCGGGCAAAAAAATCGCCCGTCAATCTGTAGATTTTCTACATTATAGCCTTGGCATTTAGCCTGCCGGAAGCCGCTTTCTGACAGAAATATGATCCTGTCAACGCAAATACGGGAAAGCCCTAAGGTGGCACAGCCCCGATTCTCGATCGACCTCCACCCCATTCTGTGTAGAATCTCTACACCTTCAATCCCCAGAATGGCCACGTCGATGGCCAGCCGAGACCCGCACCACCATGCGCGACCGAATCCTTGCCGTCTACGACACGCTCCGTCCGTCCGAACGCCGCCTGGCTGACTACGTCACCCGCCACGGCGCCAGCGTGATCCGCCTGTCGATGCCCGAACTGGCCGAACGCGCCGGCGTTTCGCAGCCGACCATCGCCCGCTTCTGCGCCGCGCTGGGCTACGACGGCTTCAAGGAGTTCAAACTCCAGTTCGCCCAGAACCTGGGCGGCGGCACGCCGTTCGTCCATCAGGACGTGGAGGCCGACGACCGCCCGGCCGACATCGCCGGCAAGGTCTTCGACCGCACCATCGCCACGCTGATGGCCGTCCGGAACGCCCTGTCGGCCGACCAGATCGAGCACGGCATCCGACTGCTGGCCAGCGCACGCCGCATCGAGTTCTACGGCTGCGGCAACTCGGGCATCGTCGCGCTCGACATCCAGCACAAGTTTTTCCGCCTCGGCATTCCCACCACGGCCTACTCCGATCCGCACGTCTTCAGCATGTCCGCCGCACTGCTGCGCCCTGGCGACGTGGCGGTGCTGGTCTCCAACAGCGGCCGCACCTGGGACATGCTGACCGCCGCCACGCTCGCCCGCGCCAGCGGCGCAAGCGTGCTGGCGCTGACCCACAGCGGCTCGCCCCTGGCCAGGCTCGCCGACGTGTGCGTGTTCTCCGACGTCGAGGAGGACAGCGAGGTCTATACGCCGATGACCTCCCGCATCAGCCACCTCGTGCTCGGCGACGTGCTTGCTGCCGGCGTGGCGCTGGAACGCGCGGACACCGTCGCGGCTGGCCTGCAACGTGCCAAGGCGCACCTGCGCGAGCGCCGCATCGGCGGCGCCGCGCCTGAGGCGCCGGCGTCCCGCGAAGCCGTGGCGGCTGCCACCGGTGGCACGGCCAAAGCCCCAGCCGCCAAGGCCCCGGTCGCCAAGGCACCAAAGGCCGCGCGCACAGGCTCGCGCGGTTGACGCCCTCCCTCTCGCGCCCGTCCGGGCCCGGCGCCGACGCCTAGCGCGGCGCTGCCGGTGCATCGCGCCAGTACCGCCGCTCTCGCTGCCGGTATGACGATATCTTCAGGCGCGACCCCGCCGTGACGATCGACACCGCGCCCGTTTCATCCGTCCGATACCGCGCGATGCCCTCACGCCCATACCGCCGCCAGACATCGGCGCGCGGATGCCGGTAGCGATTGCCGAATCCCAGCTGGAACACCGCCACCTCCGGCTGCACCGCGCGCAGGAACGCCGCGCCTGACGACGTGCCGCTACCGTGGTGCGGCACCAGCAGAACATCGGCACGCAGGTCTTCCGGCGGCACCGTGGCCACCAAACCCAGTTCCTCGCGCACGCCGATATCGCCGGTCAGCAGCAGGCTGCGGTGCGCCGTGGCCACCCGCAGCACACAACTGCGCGCGTTGCTCGCCAACCGCGCGCTGTCGAGGTCTGACGCCGACGGATGCAGGATGGTGAAGCGCACGCCATTCCACGTCCATGCTGCGCCAGCCACGCAAGGCTGCCATGGCGCCGCACTGCCCTCCGCACTGCCTTCCATCGTCGCCGCCCCAATCAGGAGCCCGTGATCGAGCGGCGCCCCCGTCAGCCGGCGCCCCACCGGCACTGCCGCCAGCACCTCGCGCACGCCCCCGGCATGATCCGCATCCTCGTGACTTACCATCAGCGTATCGAGCCGCCGCACGCCCATTGATCGCAGCCAAGGGACGATGACTTGCCCGCCTGCACTGGCCCCCGACGGGTATGCCGGCCCCGTGTCATAGAGCAGCGCATGGGCCTTTGTTTCGACCAGTACCGCCGTACCCTGCCCGACATCGAGTGCCGTGACACGGACCTCTCCGTCCGGCACAGGGGTCCGGCCCGCCAGCAGCATAGGCATCATCAGCAACGCCCCACACCAGCGTGGCGGCGCACGCACCGAGGGACGCATGGGCCGCCGGGCGGGCCGCGGGCCGCCCAAGGGCGTTGCTGCCCGGAGATCCGCCGCCCGCTTGCGCGGCATCAGCACGAGCACCACCCCGGCAGACGCCAACACCATCCAGACCGGCCCCGGCTGCGCCGCCTCCCAGATGGCCCACGCTGGCGCCGCAAGCCAGGAGAGCGCCTCGGACAGCCATGTCATCGCTGTATGCGCAATCGCCAGCAACGGCCTGGCCAAGATCGCCGGCAGGACGGCGCCGGCCAGCGCCAACGGCGTCACGAGCAGGCTCACTACCGGAATGGCGACAGCGTTGGCAAGGCAAGACACTACAGACACCTGTCCGAACAGCAGCAGCGTCAGTGGCACAAGCCCAACTGTTACCGCCCACTGCGTGCGTGCGGCGCCCGCCAGCGTCGCCGCCACTACCGCCCTCGCCCTCTGCCACCGCCCCTCCGCCTTTGCCCGCCGCACCGGCTCGCGCGCGGCAAGGAAGATCGCCGCCACGGCGCCGAAGGACAGCCAGAAGCCGGGCGACATCACGGCCCATGGGTCGATCACCACCGCCACACCCCCCGCCCACGCGAGCACGACCGATGCCGGCGGCGCCCGGCCACTCCACAATGCCAGCGCCGCCACGGCAAGCATGCTCACAGTACGCATCGCGGGCACCTGCATCCCGGCGATCAGTCCGTACCCCAAAGCGGTCAGTACCGCCACCACGAGCGCCGCCTGCTGCGCCGGCCAGATCAGCGGCAAGGGCCGGCGCAGGCGCCGCCCCAGCCCGAACGACCGTCGCCACAACGCCAGCGCCAGGGCGCCTGCCGCGCCCGAGATCATCGTGATGTGCAGGCCCGAAATACTGACCAGATGCGAGATGCCGGTCCGTCGGAACACCTCCCAGTCCTCGGTGGCGATGCCGCGCTGGTCGCCAATCACCAGCGCCACGAGCACAGCCCCAAAGCGCGCGTCCGGCGGCAGCGCCGCGCGAAGCCGGTCGCGCAAGCCCGCCCGCCACGCCTGTACGCGAATCGCCCATGGCAGCGGCCCCACCTCCTCCGACAGCGCGCCGGCACGCACATAACCGGCTGCACCGATGCCCTCGCCCAGCAGCCAGTACGCATAGTCAAAGCCATATGGATTCGCCAGCCCGCGTGGCCTGCGCAGCCTGACCGTCAGCCGATAGCGCTGCCCCGGCTGCAACGTCTCCGGCGGATCCCGCCAGCTCAGCAGGAGCCGTGGCGGCAAGCGCGCCTCTTGCGACCCGGTTACCGCGAACAGAAAGCGCGTGCCCTGGCTTGCCACATCGGGCAGCCCGGCGACCATGCCCCGCAGCTCGATGTCACGCCCCGCCAGCGCCGGTTCCAGCCAGTCCGCCATCCTGCTGTCGGCGCGCCATGCCGCCCACCCGAACCCCGCCGCGCACGCAAGCGCCACCACAACCGCGCGCCACATCCACACCCTGGCAACGGACGCACTTCCCTCGCCCGCCATGCGCCGATGACGACAACGCACGACATACCTCAGCGCCGCCACGCCGATGGCCCCCGCCAGCGCCTGCCACCACCACCGCCACGCCGACGGCAATCCGGCCTGCTGCTGGAGCCACCAGCAACCCGCGACGAACGCCATCAGCACAGCTCGCATCACACCTCCGGGACAACGCTTTCCGATGGCGTATTTGTACTGTGCGCGATGGCGCCAAAACGTTAACGAATGATGTGTTTTTGTGGAAGATTGTTAAAACGGCGGCTGGCGTATTGCCACGCGTTCAGCGCGGCGCCATGATGTCTGCAAACGCCGCCAGACGCGGCAGCGCTGCCACCGAGTTGCGCCACATGGCCTGCGCCAGCTCAGGTTCCGGCACGCCGCGCAGTTCGCCGAGCACGCGTGCCACGCCCACCACCTCGCCGGGCGTGTTGCGCGCCTTGTGCTGCTCGCCGAACTGGTCGTCGGAGAGCCAGGTCGGCGCGATGTCAGGCGCATCGGTCTCGAGCACGATGGCCTCAAGCGGCAATTCCGCCGCGAGCCGGCGGATCTGTTTGGCGCGGGAGAAGGTCAGGTTGCCGCCGAAACCGAGCTTCATGCCGTGCTCGACATAGCGGCGCGCCTGCTCGTGGCTGCCGTTGAAGGCGTGTGCAATGCCCTGCCGCACGCCCACGCGGCGCAGTTGCGCATAGACCTGGTCCTGCGACTTGCGCACGTGCAGCAGCACCGGAAGATCGAAATCGCGCGCGATCTTCACCTGCTCGGTGTAGAGCCACGTCTGGTGGGCGGCGTCCAGGCCCGGGACGAAAAAGTCGAGTCCGATTTCGCCGATGGCGACGAAGCGCGGGTCGTCCATCGACGCAGCCACCTGGCGTCGCAATTCGTCCAGATCCTGCTGCCCGGCGCCGGGTGTACAGAGGGGATGGATGCCGAGCGCGTAGACGCAGTGGGCACCGCCGCCCGCCTCGGTGCCGGCATGCGCCAGCGCACGCACGGCATCGAAGTTGGACACCGCCACGGCGGGCAGTACGATGCCAGAGACGCCGGCCTCGGCCGCCGCGCGCGTGACGTCCGCGCGGTCGCTATCGAACTCGCTGGCGTCGAGGTGACAGTGGGTGTCGATCCACATGGCGGGGGGCGGCGGCGGCAGGTCGGTTTGGGGTGGGGATCGGCGACCGGTCAGCGTTCGCGGTGCAGGTGCCCGTCGCGCAGGCGCAGCACGCGGTCGCAGCGGCCAGCGAGGTCCGTGTCGTGCGTGACGATGACGAAGCTCGTGCCGAGCGTGCGCGACAGTTCGAGCATCAGGTCGTACACACCGCCGGCCGTGTGGTCGTCGAGGTTGCCTGTGGGTTCGTCGGCCAGTACACAGGCCGGCTGGCCGACCAGCGCACGGGCGATGGCCACGCGCTGGCGCTCGCCGCCGGACAGCTCGCCGGGACGGTGCTTCGCCCGCCCGCCCAGGCCCACACGCTCGAGCATGGCCTGCGCGGCGGCGCGCGCCTCGCGTTCCTTGAGGCCGCGGATACGCATCGGCATGGCGACGTTGTCCAGCGCGGTGAACTCGGGCAGCAGATGGTGGAACTGGTAGACGAAGCCGAGCGCGCGGTTGCGGACAGCGTTCCGCTCGCTCTCGCGCAACGAGGTGAACGGCTTGCCGAGCAACGCAACGCGGCCGGCGTCGGGGTTGTCCAGCCCGCCCAGCACATGCAGGAGCGTGGACTTGCCGGAGCCTGACGCGCCGACGATGGCAACCTTCTCGCCGGCGTCCACGCGTACATCCACGCCGCGCAGGACGTCCACGTCGAGGCCGCCCTGACGGAAACGCTTGGACAGGCCCTCGGCCACCAGCACCGGCGAGCCGGATTGCACGGCGAGGCCGGGAACTGCTGGCATGGCGGCGGCTTCCTGGAGCAGGGAGGTGTCACTCATAGCGCAGCGCCTCCGCCGGGTTTACGCGCGCGGCGCGCCAGCTGGGATAGATCGTGGCCAGGGTGGCCAGCACGAAGGAGATGATGCCGATGGTGGCGATGTCGTTCACGCGGGGGTCCGAAGGCAGTTCGCTGATGAAATAGATGTCACGTGGCAGGAACTGCACATGCAATACCCGCTCGATAAAGGGCACGATCACGTCGATATTGGTCGCGATCAGCGTGCCGCCAAGCACGCCGAGCACGGTGCCGATGAAGCCTATCGCCACACCCTGGACGATGAAGATCTTCATGATCGAGCGCGGCTGGGCGCCCATCGTGCGCAGGATGGCGATGTCAGCCTGCTTGTCGGTGACGGTCATGACCAACGTAGAAACGAGGTTGAACGCCGCCACGGCGATGATCAGCGTCAGGATGATGAACATCATGCGCTTCTCTGTCTGGACGGCAGCGAACCAGTTGCGATTCTGCTTGGACCAGTCGCGCAGGTACAGTTCGCCGCTCATCGTGCCGGCCAGTTCCTGCGCCACCTGGGGTGCCCGCTGCATGTCGGCCAGCTTGAGCCGTACGCCGGTGGGGCCGGACTGGCGGAACAGTGTTTGGGCGTCCTCGATGTCGATCAGGGCCAGGGCACTGTCAAACTCGTAGTGGCCGGACGAAAACACGCCAACCACCGTGAACTGCTTGAGCCGCGGCAGTACGCCGGCCGGCGTGATGGTGCCCTGAGGCGCCACCAGCGTCACCTTGTCGCCGACGCGCACGCCCATGGCGTTGGCCAGTTCGTTGCCGAGCGCGATGCCAAAGCCGCCCGGCACCAGGGCGTTCATGCTGCCGGCGCGGAACTGGTTGCCAACGTCGGAGACCTTTGGCTCCTCGGCCGGGTCCACGCCGCGCAGCAGCACGCCGCGCACCGCGTCCTCGCGCGTGAGCATGGCCTGGGCGGCCACGTAGGGCGCCGCCCCCACCACTTCCTTGTTCCGCATGGCCTCGGCGGCGGTCTTGTGCCAGTCCGGTAGCGACCCCGGGGCGATGACCTCGATATGGGCGAGGACCGACAGCATGCGGTCCCGCACCTCTTTCTGGAAGCCGTTCATGACCGACAGCACGACGATCAGCGCCGCCACGCCGAGCGCGATGCCAAGCATCGAGATCATGGAAATGAACGAAATGAACGTGTTGCGGCTGGCGCGCTTGCTTGCGCGGGTGTATCGCCAGCCGATCTGCCACTCGTAGGGAAAGTTCAAGAGGAATCCTGTTGTTCGGAAGTCGCGCCGGGGGGCCATCCGCCCCCTTGGGTGACGGAAAACTGGCGCCGGCCAGCCGGAAGTTTACAATCTCGGCAACCATGATGACGCACCTGACCCTGATTGTGCCCTTTTCCGTCCCGCCTGGCGCCGGCAACGACGCCACGGACGACGTCGTCTCCGGCGCGCTGCTGCGGCAGTTGGAGTTGCCGGCGCTCGGAAAGTTGCTCACCCGCGCCGCCCCGGGCCTGCGCGAGACCCACGACGACCCGTTCCTGCGCACCCTGCCGCAGGAACGCTGGCTGGCCGGCCGGGCCGGCCTGGACACCCGCCGGGTGCCGACTGCGCCTTTTATGCGCCTGGCCGACCTGCGGCAACGTGCCGCGGACCGCCAGCCGGACGCCGCCCAGGCGCCGCCTGCCGCCGACCTTAGGCGCCAGGAAGACGGCGACCAGGGCTGGGCCTGCCTCCAGCCGGTTCATATTCATGCGGCACGGGACCACCTCGTGCTGATGCATCCGGACCAGCTCGAGATCCGCGCCGACGAGGCCGCCGCGCTGCGCGCCGCCATCGACGACCTGCTCCGTGAGTCCGGCATTGCGCTGGACGCGCCCCACCCCGCCCGCTGGTATGTGGCCGACGATGTGTTCGGCGAGCTGGAAGCCACCACGCCGGTGCGCGCCACTGGCCGCAATATCGACATCTGGCTGCAAGCCGGTGCACGGGCGCGCGACTGGCGGCGCCTCCAGAACGAGATCCAGATGACCTGGCACGACCATCCGGTCAACCAGGCGCGCGAGGCCGAGGGACGCCTGACCATCAATTCGGTATGGCTCCACGGTGGCGGCAAGCTGAGCCTCGTCAACCGGCTGGCCGACGCCGTGCTGACAGACGACCCGTTCCTGGCCGGCCTGGCCCTCGCCGGCGATAGCCTGCTCGACCCGCAGCCGGCCAAATTCGAGGAAATTGCGAAGGCCGATGGCCATGTCATGGCGATGCTCGACACCACCACCGAGGCCCATATCGCCCAGGACTGGGGGCTCTGGCTCGAGCGTATGCACGCGCTCGACGCCGAGTGGTTCACCCCGGTGCTCGCGGCCCTGGCCGATGGCCGCATCATGGGTGTCACGCTGGTGCTGGGCGGCGAGAACCACTATGCCGAGTTCACCGTGCGGCGCGCCGACCTGCGCAAGTTTTGGCGCGGCATGGGCGCGCGCGGCGACTGGCGTGCCCTGCTTTCCGACCTGGCCATGGTGGCCTGATCCGCGCGTTTTCGCTTCTCGCGCCCGTTTTCTGGACGAACGACCATGACCCGGATCGCCATCCGCTCCTATTCCGAACCCCACGCCGATGTGCTGGCCAAGTCGGGCCTTCACCCCACGCTGGCCCGCATCCTGTCGGCGCGCGGGGTGCTGCATCCGTCCGAACTGGCTACCGAACTGCCGGAACTGACGCCTCCCACGACGATGAAGGGCATCGGCCACGCTGCCGAGTACCTGGCCGATGCCATCGCGGCCAACCGCAAGCTGCTGATCGTGGCCGATTACGACTGCGACGGCGCCACGGCCTGCGCAGTGGGCGTGCGCGGGCTGCGCATGCTCGGCGCGCGCGTGGATTTCATCGTGCCGAACCGCTTCGAGTACGGCTACGGACTGACGCCCGAGATTGTGGCGCTGGCCGCCCAGCAGCAGCCGGATGTCATCGTCACCGTCGACAACGGCATTGCGTCGGTCGACGGCGTGGCGGCGGCCAATGCGCTCGGCATCGACGTGGTGGTGACCGACCACCACCTTCCCGGCGCCGAGCTGCCAGAGGCGGCGGTCATCGTCAACCCGAACCAGCCCGGCTGCGAGTTCCCGAGCAAGAACCTGGCCGGCGTGGGCGTGATGTTCTATGTCCTGCTGGCCCTGCGCGCGGAACTGCGCCGGCGCGGCGCGTTCACCCAGGCGACCCAGCCGCCGCTGCAAACCCTGCTTGACCTCGTCGCGCTCGGCACCGTGGCGGACGTCGTGAAACTGGACGCCAACAACCGCATCCTCGTGGCCCAGGGCCTGCGCCGGATGCGCGCCGGACGCATGCATCCGGGCGTGGCGGCGCTGTTCCGCGCGGCCGGGCGCGAGGCTACGCGGGCAAACACGTTCGACCTCGGTTTTGGCCTGGGTCCCCGCCTCAACGCGGCGGGACGGCTTGCCGACATGTCGCTCGGCATCGAATGCCTGCTGACCGACGACCCGAACCGTGCGTGGGAAATCGCCCAGGAACTGGACGGCATGAACCGCGAGCGGCGCGACATCGAGGCCGGCATGCAGCAGGAGGCCTTGCAGATCCTGGAGGCGCCGCTGGCGGGGCTCGATCCGGCGTCGCGCTACACGGTCAGCGTGTTCAACGACACCTGGCACCAGGGAGTGATCGGCATCGTGGCCTCGCGGCTCAAGGAGAAGTTCCACCGCCCAACCATCACCTTCGCGCCGGGCGACGAAGAACATATCAAGGGTTCCGGCCGCTCGATCCCGGGGTTCCACCTGCGCGATGCGCTTGATCTGGTGTCGAAGCGGCACCCTGGCCTACTGGTGAAATTTGGCGGACATGCGATGGCGGCCGGACTGACCGTCCGCTCGGCCGACTTCGATACTTTCATGTCGGCGTTCGAAGCCGTTGGCCGCGAATGGCTGACGGACGACCAGCTGGCACGTGTGATCGAGACCGATGGCGACATCGAGGAATCGTGCTTCAGCCCGGAATTCGTCGCATTGCTAGAAGGTCAGGTCTGGGGCCAGGGCTTCCCGCCCCCCACGTTCTGCGGGGAATTCGACGTCCTGCGCCAGACCGTGCTCAAGGGCAAGCACCTGAAGCTGCAACTGGGACGCGGCAGCCAGCGCTTCGACGCGATCTGGTTCAACCACGCCGACGCCCTCGACGGCGCCAGCGCGACGGTGGCCTACCGGCTGGACAACAACACCTTCAACGGGGTCACCCGCGTGCAACTGGTAATCGAACACGCGCAGTAAATCGGCAAACGCTGACGGGACTGCGGAAATCTGGTACACATTTCCGCTGTCCTACGATTTACGCGCGCAGTCGCGGGCCTGAACAATGGCCGCTTCCTCCCTCATGGTTGAAGCAATATGGCCAAACTCCTGCGCAGCAACGGCGCGCCACTCGGCGCGCAGATCACCCTTTTCCCGGGGAATCGGCTCCAGTTCAAGGTGTCCGGTCTGGGGCCAAACAAGAAACATCTGGTGCTCCGGAGTACCGACAGTATCCTGACAGTCGTACCGTTGAAGGTCGACGATAGGCGGATCGAGCAGGTACTTCGGCTTGAGGTCCAGGCTCACAGTATCGTGAGCCGCCACATTGTTCATGTGGATGCGTACGCGACTGACGCGCAAGGACGGCCGCAGCTTAGGGACACTAATACCAGCAGGGTGACGGTCGAGATTCATCCGAAACTCGTTCTACCGGAACCGAATACCGAACAGGGCGTTCTCGCGCGGATGTTAATCGTTGAGAATGCAAGCCCCGACCACGAAAAATACGTAAACCAAGGCGACGCACGCGAAAGCATGCAATGGATGGTGCATGTCTTGCGCAATCGACTGAAACTTGGCGCCCAGCATTTCGCCGCGCGCGGTGCGACCGACCTGACTACATTGATTAAGGCAAAGAACCAGGTAAGGGGCTTCGAAAACTATCCAGCCATTGCGCCCGATCAACACCAGATGCTCAATCGCACACTGGACATTGCTCACGATGGAACCCATCTCCGTCAAAAGGAATACATGGCGTACGTCGCCAGCGCGTTGACGGTCGCAAAAGGCGAGAATTTCGGCCCCGATCCAAGCCGAACCGGGCTGTATGCCTGGCGCACGCTGGACTCGAGCCACCCAGGCCAAAATTTCCAGAAATTCCAGAGCAAGGGAGGACAGGATTTTTATACCTTGACCGAGGGGTTTCTCGCCAGCTTGCAGCCGAAAAACAAGGCCAAGCCCTAAGGGAAAGACGATGAGATCTAAGTGCGTATCGTTTGCTTTGCTGGCCGCCGCTTCTCTGAGCGGATACGCCGGCGACGGCCTGCCGGATGGATTTTCTGAAAAACCGGTGGGTCGTTTCACGGTCTCCAAGGAACGCCATTATCGAAATCCGGCGGGCGCAATACGCCATTTTCTTGCCACATTCCATAAGAACGACCAACGAAACCATTTTTGCGTAGTCGGCTACAAGTGGTCGGATGGAAGAAAGCAGGTTTGGGTGCACTGGCGGGAGCCGCAAACGTTAATCCTGTGGGGAGGAAGCCGCTATCCAGAGTACGTACATGAAAGCCTCATCATGTCGAACCGCCATCTCGAACTGGCTACTGACACCGTCCCCACCCCCAACGACATCAACGGCAGCACCTATCTCGTCACCGAAGCCTGGTGGCGGGCCGTCGCCGATGACTGCCGCAAGCGTGGCGAGAAATACGTGATCAAGCCGTTCAAGGCGCCGAGGCCGAAAGCCCCGGACGCCGAATAGCCTGCCGCCGGCCGTCTGCCTAGCCGCGCGGCGGCAGGTAGGTGGCCGGATTCACCGGCTTGCCATTGCCGCGCACCTCGAAGTGCAGTTCGGCCGCGCTGGCCATGCTGCCGATCTCCTGTCCCGTGGTGACGCGGGCGCCTTCCTTGACCAGCGGTTTGTCGAGGTTGCCGTACACGGTCAGCCAGTCGTCGCTGTGCTTCACGATCACCAGCATGCCGTAGCCACGCAGCGTGCCGACGTGGATGGCCCAGCCGCTGGCGGCGGCGCGGACCTTGCCGTTGGCCGGCACTTCGATCCGCAAACCCTTCTCGGCCGGCAGGGCGAAGCGGCCCGTCACGCGGCCATCGGCCGGCCATTGCAGCTTGATGGCGTTGGCGGGCGGGCGAGATGGCGCGGCGTCGGCCTGTTTGGCCGGCGTTTCAGATTTTTCCGATGATTTGGACGGTCCCGACGCCGACGCGGCCGCCGCGCCGGCCGGCGGCCGCACCCGGATCAGCTGCCCAACCTCGATCTGATTGGTGTCCGTCAGGTCGTTCCAGCGGGCCAACTCGGCCACCGAGCGCCGGTTGCGCCGGGCGATCGAGTACAAGGTGTCGCCGCGTTCCACGCGGTAGAAGCCGTCCGGCGCCGGCTCTGTGGGGGTCGTGCCGCAGGCGGCGAGCAGCGAGGCCGTCAGCGTGGCCATCGTTGCCGCGCCAAGGCGGCCCAGTGTGCGGCGGCGGGCCGCAGACACGTCTGGTCTGGCGAAGTTGCTTGCTGTCATGCGTCCGAGTTCACTCCTGTTATTCACCGATATTGTCGCCGAAGTGTTGCCAAGTGGCGCCGCGACCCCCTGGTAGACCGTTCGCATCGCGAACGGTTCGCCACACGCGACGATCCCTCCCGGGATTTACGGCGCCAATCCGCTATAATTCAAGGTTTTGGAAGCGCAGGAACATCATGGAAGCAGAACGCCTCAACGCCATCTCCGGTGCCATCTCCGATCTCCGTTCCCGGACGGAAGATCTACGGGGGTATCTTTGACTACGATGTCAAAGTAGGACGCCTGGACGAAGTCAACGGCGAGCTGGAAGACCCCGAGGTCTGGAACAACCCCAAGCGGGCCCAGGACCTGGGCAAGGAAAAGAAAGCGCTCGAGGCCGTGGTACAGGTCCTCGGCAAGCTGACGGACGACCTGACCGGCGCCGACGAGCTGTTCGAGCTCGCGCGCGAGGAAGGCGACGATGAAACGCTCGAGTCCATCGAGGCCGACGTCAAGGGCTTCGAGGACATCGTGGCCGGCATGGAATTCCGCCGCATGTTCTCGGGCGAGATGGACCAGGCCAACGCCTTCATCGATATCCAGGCCGGCGCCGGCGGCACGGAAGCGTGCGACTGGGCATCGATGCTGCTGCGCCAGTACCTGAAGTACTGCGAGCGCAAGGGCTTCAAGGCCGAGGTGCTCGAGGAATCCGAGGGCGACGTGGCCGGCATCAAGAGCGCGACGATCAAGATCGAGGGCGACTACGCGTTCGGCTACCTGCGCACCGAGACCGGCGTGCACCGCCTGGTGCGCAAGTCGCCGTTCGATTCGTCGGGCGGCCGCCACACGTCGTTCTCGTCGGTGTTCGTGTACCCCGAGGTGGACGATTCGTTCGAGGTGGAAGTCAACCCGGCCGACCTGCGGGTGGATACCTACCGCGCCTCGGGCGCGGGCGGGCAGCACATCAACAAGACCGATTCGGCAGTGCGGATTACCCACATCCCCACCGGCATCGTCGTGCAGTGCCAGAACGACCGTTCGCAGCACCGCAACCGTGCCGAGGCCATGTCGATGCTGAAGTCGCGCCTGTACGAGCATGAGATGCGCAAGCGCCAGGCCGAGGCCGACAAGCTCGAAGCCGGCAAGACCGACGTGGGCTGGGGCCACCAGATCCGCTCGTACGTGCTGGACCAGAGCCGGATCAAGGACCTGCGCACCAATGTGGAAATGTCCAACACCCAGAAGGTGCTGGACGGCGACCTCGATCCGTTCATCGAGGCCAGCCTGAAACAGGGCCTGTAAGCAGGCCGGTGCGCCGCCCCCGGGGTGGCGCGCCGGTTCCCGCCGGCCAACTTCGACGCATTCCGCTTCACCTTCGAACCACCAAGACCACCAAGACATCCGGGGCACCATGAGCGCAGGTATCCATCTCTATATCGTCACGGGCGCATCGCGCGGCCTGGGCGCGGCACTGACCCGCGCGTTGCTGAAACCGGGCAACCGGGTGATCTGCGTGGCGCGCAGCCGCAGCCCCGAACTGGAGGCGGATATCGCCGCCAGCGGCGTGCCGGTGGCCTGGCACCTGCAGGACCTGTCCCAGCCCAACGCGGCCGCTGGCTGGCTGGGCAGCGTGCTGGATGCCGTGGACGAGACCCCGGCCAGCGTGACGCTGATCCTCAACGCCGGCGTTGTAGAGCCGATTGGCCCGATCACGGCGCTGCACGAGACCACGCTCATCCCCCATCTGCTGACCAACCTGGCAACGCCGATGACCATGACCGGCGCGTTCATCGAGCACACCACCCGCTTCGACTGCGCGCGCAAGGTGCTGGCGATCTCGTCGGGCGCCGCGCGTAACCCGGTGCCGGGCTGGAGCGCCTATTGCGCCGGCAAGGCCGCGCTCGACATGTTCATCCGCTCGGTCAACGCCGAGTACGCGAGCGTGCCGGAGCCGAGCGCAGTGCGCGCCGTGGCGCTGGCGCCGGGCGTGGTCGATACCGACATGCAGGAAACCATCCGGGGCGCGGACTTCGCCGCCGTGCAGCGCTTCCGCGACCTCAAGGCCAACGACCAGCTCGCCTCGCCCGAAGACACGGCGCGGCGCATTGTGGCCTACCTGGATCGTCCCGACTTCGGCAAGACCGAACTCGACGACATCCGCAATTACTGAACCGAACTGAACCGAACCGCGCCGGCCCCTGCCCGCGCGATCCACCGACACATCATGACCGAACCGACCCGCGCCCCAGCCGCCGATATACCTGCCGCCGACGAGAACAAGATCATCGCGGAGCGGCGCGAGAAACTGCAGGCCCTGCGTCAGCAAGGCGTGGCCTTCCCCAACGACTTCCGCCCGACGCACCAGGCCGCCGCGCTGCACGCCGAGCATGGCGAGACCGACCAGGCCACGCTGGAAGCGCAGCCCGTGGAAGTGGCCATCGCCGGCCGCATGATGCTCAAGCGCGTGATGGGCAAGGCCAGCTTTGCCACCGTGCAGGACGGCAGCGGCCAGATCCAGTTCTATGTCACGCGTGACAAGGTGGGCGAGGAGGTCTATGCCGCGTTCAAGCACTGGGACCTCGGCGATATCATCAGCGCGCGCGGCGAGCTGTTCCGCACCAACAAGGGTGAGCTGTCGGTGCAGGTGCGCGAGCTGCGCCTGCTGTCGAAATCGCTGCGCCCGCTGCCGGACAAGTTCCACGGCCTGGCCGACCAGGAAACCAAGTACCGCCAGCGCTATGTGGACCTGATCGTCTCGCCCGAGACGCGTGCCACGTTCCGGGCTCGTACTAACGCCATTTCCTCGCTGCGCCGCCATATGGCCGACGCCGGCTTCATGGAAGTGGAAACGCCGATGCTGCACCCGATTCCGGGCGGCGCGGCGGCCAAGCCTTTCATCACGCACCACAACGCGCTGGACATGCAGATGTTCATGCGCATCGCACCCGAGCTGTACCTGAAGCGCCTGGTCGTCGGTGGCTTCGAGCGCGTGTTCGAAATCAATCGTAATTTCCGTAATGAAGGGGTGAGCCCGCGCCACAACCCCGAGTTCACGATGATGGAGTTCTACGCGGCCTACACGGACTACCGCTGGCTGATGGACTTCACCGAGAACCTGATCCGCCAGGCGGCCATCGATGCACGCGGCAGCGCCACGGTCACCTACCAGGGCCGCGAGCTGGATCTGGCCAAGCCGTTCCATCGCCTGACGATCTGCCAGGCGATCCAGAAGTTCGCGCCCGAGTACACCGACGCGCAACTGGCCGATGCCGACTTCCTGCGCACCGAACTGAAGAAATTCGGCGTGAATACGAGCGCGCCGCAGTTCCTGAACGCCGGCCTCGGCACCCTGCAACTGGTGCTGTTCGAGGAAACGGCCGAGAGCCAGCTGTGGGAGCCGACCTTCATCGTCGACTATCCGGTCGAGGTATCGCCGCTGGCGCGCGCCTCGGACACCGTGCCGGGCATCACCGAGCGTTTCGAGCTGTTCATCACGGGCCGCGAAATCGCCAACGGCTTCTCGGAATTGAACGATGCCGAAGATCAGGCCGACCGCTTCCGCAAACAGGTGGAGCAGAAGGATGCCGGCGACGAGGAAGCGATGTACTTCGACGCCGACTACATCCGCGCCCTTGAATACGGCATGCCCCCGACGGGCGGCTGCGGCATCGGCATCGACCGTCTGGTGATGCTGCTGACCGACAGCCCGAACATCCGCGACGTCATCCTGTTCCCGCACCTGCGCCGCGAGGATTGAACAGCAGGTACCCACCCAGACAACCCACCGCATGCGTGGCGGGTTGCAGACCACTGACAAACCCCACATTTTTCCAGGTGTGGGGTTTTTCTTTTTGGCGACGCCGAAACGCGACGTCTCTGTGCCCCAGAGTTTAAAGAATCAGCGATTGTTTCCGCGTGCTCGCTCCTGCTAGGTTCATGGCCGCCCCCAGCCGGGAGGGGCGACCTGACCAGGAGAGAGGATGCTGTTTATGACCGAAGCGAGGACCGCAAGAGGGTAGGGGCAAGATCTCTTCCTCTCTTGAGATCGGCCGCATTCGTTTTGCTGTGCATGACAGCCTCGCTTTGCTCAGCCAGAGACGTCAGAAAAGTGGTGATTGAAGAAGTCGGCCAATCGCTACCGGATGGAGATCCGCGGACCGCCGAGCTATGTAAGAAGTTCCGGCCAACGGTCACGCAGGTCAAAAACTTCTTTTCCAAGATCTACCCTGTCCAGGCGCGCATGTGCTCCACGACTACTATTCTCCGTGTTATGCCACGGGCACTGTCGTGTTCGAAGACAACAGTTCCGGGGCGTGGAGCCTATATTCCGGCGGAACGGCAGCATTGGTATGGACGCACGGGGGCGATAAAGTGTACGTCTACTATGGAAAGAACAAATGGTACGACCCTTTCGCGTGTACTTACGGGCTTGAAGATGAGGGGAAGTGCTAGAGAAAAGAGCGCCAGCTTCCACGAGCCGGAATTGTTACAGCAGAGCCTGTAGGACGAGACCCGATAGCGTCATAAGTCGCTGATTTCAATGACAATTCTGCGCTACGAATGCTTACAAAATCGAACGGCAATCGGGGCGCGATTCGGCCACACTTGGGGTATCGACCGGCAAGTCCGGTCACCCGGAGAACAACAAATGCAGCACCCCACTCCCGCTACCGCCCATTCGTCGAATTCGCCCACCCCGCCGCTGCCGCCTCAGCGCCGACTGCACCCGCTGGTCGGCGCGGCGGCAGTTGCCGTGGCAGTGGCCAGCCTGACCGCCGTGGCGGCCGTGACCGGCGTATTGCCGCTCACCAACGCGAACCAGGGGCCTGCCGACTATCCGGCCCCGGTTGCCACCCAATCCATCACGCCCCCGCCGGGCTCGACCACGCGCCCGCCGGCTTCTTATGACGCCCAGGCCCAACAGGCCCAACAAGCACAGCAAGCCCAACCGGCCCAGCCGGCGCGTAACGATCCGCCCGCGCAGCCAGCGCAGGCAGAGGAACGTCCCGCCGCCCGGCCCAGCCATACGGCTGGCCGCGTGACGGCCGTGAGCGTGGTGGAATCGGAAAAGCCCACCAGCGGCGTGGGTGCGGTGGGCGGTGCCGTGGTGGGCGGGCTGCTCGGCAACCAGATCGGCAGCGGCAATGGCCGGATTCTCGGCACCGTGGCCGGTGCGGCGGCTGGCGGTTACGCCGGCAACGTGGTCGAGAAACACGTGAACAAGGACAAGGCCTACCGCGTCAGCGTGCAAATGGACGACGGCACGCGCCGTACCTTCACCTACAAGAACCCGCCGGGGGTCGATGTGGGCCAGCGCGTCCACATGGAGCGTGGCGTGCTGGTAACCGGGTAAGGGAGGTAAGCGCTTCCCGGAGAAAGCGAAACGGCCGCGCTGGTGGATGCCAGCGCGGCCGTTTTGCATCGAGTTTTCATCGATCTACGAGAGGTGCAGCCTTACGCCGCTTCCTCGATCCATGCAGCCTGGATCGCCTCGAGAATCTTCTCACCCGAGCGCTCGGGCAGGTCGTCAAAGCCGTCCAACTCCAGTACCCACTGGCGCAGTTGCGTGAAGCGCACCGTCAGCGGGTCCACCTCGGGGTACTTGTCGTAGAGCGCCGCGGCGATGTCGAAGGTGTCAGTCCATTTCATCTCAGTGGCCTTCCTTGGCGTGGTTGATCGTGTATTTTGGAATTTCTACGGTCAGATCCGCGTCCGCCACCAGCGCCTGGCAAGACAGGCGCGAGTTCGGCTCCAGGCCCCAGGCCTTGTCGAGCAGGTCTTCTTCCTTTTCCTCGGCCTCTTCCAGCGAATTGAAGCCCTCGCGCACCACCACGTGGCACGTGGTGCACGCGCAAGACTTCTCGCAGGCGTGCTCGATGTTGATGCCCTGGCTCAGCAGCGCGTCGCAGATGCTGGTGCCCTGGGGGGCCTCGAACACGGCCCCTTCGGGGCACAGTTCCACGTGAGGCAATACGATGATTTGTGCCATGTCTATCCTGGTATGACTTGTCTCAATCCGGCGCGGCTCAGCCGAGCTCCTGCACCTTGCGCCCCGCCAGTGCGCTCTTGATCGAGCGGTCCATGCGGCGTGCGGCAAATTCGTCCGTGCCGTGGGACAACTGCTCCACGGCGGTCTTGATCGCGTGGTGGTCTTCGCCTGTTGCAATCTGTCGCACACTGGCCATCAGCGCTTCCACGGTGGCGCGTTCCTCGGCGGTCAGCAGGTCACCGTCCACCTCGAGCGCGCGGGTGGTGGCTTCCACCAGCCGCTCGGCTTCCACGCGTTCCTCAGCCAGCGCGCGGCTCTTCATGTCTTGCTCGGCCTCGCGGAAGCTGTCCTGCAACATGCGCGCGATATCGTCGTCAGCCAGCCCGTAGGACGGTTTGACCGAGACCGACGCCTCCACGCCCGAGTGCATCTCGCGCGCGGCCACCGACAGCAGGCCGTCGGCATCCACCTGATAGGTCACACGAATGCGCGCGGCGCCGGCCACCATCGGCGGAATGCCGCGCAGCTCGAAGCGTGCCAGCGACCGGCAATCGCTCGCCAGTTCACGCTCGCCCTGGAGCACGTGGATCGCCATCGCGGTCTGGCCGTCCTTGAACGTGGTGAATTCCTGGGCGCGCGCCACGGGAATCGTGCTGTTGCGCGGGATGATCTTCTCGACCAAGCCGCCCATCGTCTCCACGCCCAGCGAGAGCGGGATCACGTCGAGCAGCAGCCAGTCCTCGCCGGGCGCGTGGTTGCCGGCCAGCAGGTTGGCCTGCATGGCGGCGCCGAGCGCCACGACCTTGTCCGGATCGAGGTTGGTCAGCGGCGTCTGGCCGAAGTACTCACCCACGGCCTTGCGGATCGACGGCATGCGCGTGGCGCCGCCCACCAGCACCACGCCCTTCACATCCTGCGTCTCCACACCGGCATCGCGCAGCGCCTTACGCGCCGGCGCCAGCGTCTTCTGGACCAAGTGCTTCGTAATATCGTTAAATTCCGAGGCGGTCAGCGGCAGGTGGACGATCTCTCCACTGGCCAGCACCGCGTCAATCACCGTGCTGTCGCTCTCGGACAAGGCTTCCTTGGCAGCGCGGGCGCGCACCATCAGCAGCCGGGTGTCCTCAGCGGACAGCGGCTGCAGGCCAGCCTGTTCCACGATCCAGCACAGCAGGCGCTGGTCGAAGTCGTCGCCGCCAAGCGCGGAGTCGCCGCCGGTAGACATCACCTCGAACACGCCCTTGGTCAGCTTCAGCACGGAGATGTCGAAGGTGCCGCCGCCGAGATCGTAAACCGCGTAGATCCCCTCGGCCGCGTTATCGAGGCCGTAGGCGATGGCCGCCGCAGTCGGCTCGTTGAGCAGGCGCAGCACCTCCAGACCGGCCAGTTGGGCTGCGTCCTTGGTGGCCTGGCGCTGGGCGTCATCGAAATAGGCCGGTACCGTGATCACGGCGCCGACGAGATCGTCGCCGAGTGAATCCTCGGCGCGCTGGCGCAGCGTGGCCAGGATCTCGGCAGACACCTCCACCGGGCTCTTCACTCCGGCGGCCGTCTTGATCTGCACCATGCCAGGCGCATCGACAAAGTCGTACGGACTGTGCTCGATATTGGCCACGTCACGCAGGCCACGGCCCATGAAACGCTTGACGGAGACGATGGTGTTCTTGGGGTCGCGTACGGCTTCGTCCTGTGCCCGATAGCCGATATGGGCCGTACGGTCCGGCAGGTAACGCACAACGGAAGGCAGCAGCGGACGGCCGCGCTCGTCGGACAACACTTCGGGAATGCTGTTACGCACGGCAGCCACCAGCGAGTTGGTGGTGCCAAGGTCGATACCGACTGCCAGGCGCCGCTGGTGCGGGGCCGGCGACATGCCGGGTTCGGAAATCTGGAGCAGTGCCATGATGATTCTTCGCGTGTTCTTGTGGGGGCGATGTCCGGGCTTCGCCGGGGAGGACCGTGCCGGGAGACTGGCGATTCGCCTAGTTTTCCAGCCGGTCGATCGCCTCGCTGGCGTCGTGTTCGATCTTCTCGATAAACATCAGTTGCCGCGCCGCGGCGCCGGCCGCCTCATTGCTGCCGGCATCGAGCAGCGCGCCCAGCGCCTCCAGGCGCTCGCGCCGTTCCTGGCGCAGGTCGCGCAGCAGGCCGTCGAGCCGGTCCGTTGCGCGGTCTTCCACCGCTTCCTGCAGTGCCTCACGCCATTCCATCTGCTGCATCAGGAAGGCCGGGGCCATGGCGGTATTGTTCTCCGCCTGGATGTCCACGCCGCGCAGCGTGAGCAGGTAAATAGCGCGCTTCAACGGCTGGCGCAGCGTACGGTAGGCTTCGTTGGCGTGCGCGGCCCATTGCATCGCCACGCGCCGCTCGGCGTCGCCGGCGTTGGCAAAGCGGTCCGGATGGGCCTGAGACTGCACGGTGCGGTAGGCTTCATCGAGTGCGGCTTGATCCACATCGAAGCGTGCCGGCAAACCGAACAGCGAGAAAAAATCGTCTTTCAAAACCTTCCCCAACAAAAAGGAGCGGCCACGCCGCCCCCCTTTCGCACTTCATTGCACTTCAGCGCACGTCAGCTTGTCGCCGGAAATCAGACCCGGAACGACTCGCCGCAGCCGCACTCGTCCTTGACGTTCGGGTTGTTGAAGCGGAAACCCTCGTTCAACCCTTCGCGCGCGAAGTCCAGTTCGGTGCCGTCGATGTACGGCAGACTCTTCGGATCGACGATCACCTTGAGGCCCTGCGTCTCGAAGACCTGGTCCTCGGGTAGCACTTCGTCTACGTATTCGAGCTTGTAGGCCAGGCCGGAGCAGCCGGTGGTCTTCACGCCCACGCGCAGTCCCACGCCCTTGCCGCGGCGTTCCAGGTAGCGGGCGACGTGCTTCGCCGCCTTTTCGGTCATTGTGATCATCGTTGCCTTGCTGTCAGACACCACGTCCGGCACAGGCGCCGGGCGTGGCAGTTTCCAACGAAAAAGCCAGTCCGCCGATCAGGCGGCCTGCTGCGCGGCGGGGACGCCGTGCTTCTTCTTGTAGTCCTCGACCGCCGCCTTGATGGCGTCTTCGGCCAGGATCGAGCAGTGGATCTTTACCGGCGGCAGCGCCAGTTCCTCGGCGATCTGCGTGTTCTTGATCTCGAGGGCCTGGTCGACGGTCTTGCCCTTGACCCATTCGGTCACCAGCGACGACGACGCGATGGCCGAGCCGCAGCCGTAGGTCTTGAACTTGGCGTCTTCGATCACACCCGCCTCGTTCACCTTGATCTGCAGCTTCATCACGTCGCCGCAGGCCGGGGCGCCGACCATGCCGGTGCCCACCGCGTCGTCGTTCTTGTCGAACGAACCGACGTTGCGCGGATTTTCATAGTGGTCGAGAACCTTGTTGCTGTAAGACATTTTGGCTACCTCTGACGAATCTTGAATGGGGTCGTTATTGTGTTGGCGCGCTGCTTAGTGGGCGGCCCACTGGATCGAGTTCAGGTCGACACCGTCCTTGAACATTTCCCACAGCGGCGACAGGTCGCGCAGCTTGCCGATCTTGTTCTTCAGCAGCTCGATCGTGTAGTCGATCTCTTCCTCGGTAGTGAAGCGGCCCACCGTGAAGCGGATGGAGCTGTGCGCCAGTTCGTCGTTGCGGCCCAGGGCGCGCAGCACGTACGACGGTTCCAGCGAGGCCGACGTGCAGGCCGAGCCCGACGACACGGCCACGTCCTTGATCGCCATGATCAGGGACTCGCCTTCCACGAAGTTGAAGCTGACGTTCAGGTTGTGCGGCACGCGGTGTTCCAGCGAGCCGTTCAGGTACACCTCTTCCATGCCCGACAGGCCGCGCCACAGGCGGTCGCGCAGCATGCGGATGCGTTCGTTCTCGGTGGCCATTTCCTCGCGGGCCAGGCGGAATGCTTCGCCCATGCCGACGATCTGGTGCGTGGCCAGCGTGCCCGAACGCATGCCGCGCTCGTGTCCGCCACCGTGCATTTGCGCCTCAATCCGCACACGCGGCTTGCGACGTACATACAGCGCGCCCACGCCCTTCGGGCCGTAGGTCTTGTGCGCCGAAAACGACATCAGGTCGCACTTCAGCGTGTTCAGGTCGATGGTGACTTTGCCGGTGGCCTGGGCCGCATCGCAATGAAAGATGATGCCCTTGGCACGGCAGATCTCGCCGATCTGCGCCACGTCCTGGATCACGCCGATCTCGTTGTTCACCAGCATCACCGAGACCAGGATCGTGTCCGGGCGAATCGCCTGCTGGAACACTTCCATGTCGATCAGGCCGTCATCCTTGACGTCGAGGTAGGTCACCTCGAAGCCCTGGCGCTCGAGCTCGCGGGTGGTGTCCAGCACCGCCTTGTGCTCGGTCTTCACCGTAATCAGATGCTTGCCCTTGCCCGAATAGAAGTTCGCGGCACCCTTGATGGCCAGGTTGTTCGACTCGGTTGCGCCCGACGTCCACACAATCTCGCGCGGATCGGCGCCCACCAGCGCGGCCACCTGCTCACGCGCCTCTTCCACCGCGCGCTCGGCTTCCCAGCCATAGGCGTGGCTACGCGAGGCCGGATTGCCGAACTGCTCGCGCAGGTACGGAATCATCTTGTCGGCTACGCGCGGGTCCACCGGCGTCGTCGCCGAATAATCCATGTAGATGGGGAAATGTGGGGTGCTCATCGTTATGACTGCCTTATAGGGACCGCTAATCGCTTACTGTCTACTGATAGTTTAAACCAACTATCTGAAATCTGCTCAGGACTGCGCGAGGCTGAACACCGAGTTCACCACGCGCGGGCGCGCCGGCTTGTCCTGCTTCTCGGCCTTGCTGCGCGTCACCGGCACGGGCTGCGCGGCGTCTTCGCGCATGTCGTGCAGCACCGCCGGCTGGCGGGCGCGCTGCTGGTCCACGAGGTTCTTCAGGGAGACGGAGTCGAGGTACTCGACCATCTTCTGGTTCAGCGTGGCCCACAGCTCGTGGGTCATGCAGCGCCCGGATCCGTCATCTCCGTTACAATTACCCTTCCCGCCGCACTGCGTGGCGTCCAGCGGCTCGTCCACGGCGATGATGATGTCCGCCACGGTGACGTCCTCGGCCTTGCGGGCGAGGCTGTAGCCGCCGCCCGGACCGCGCACGCTTTCCACGATCTCGTGCCGGCGCAGCTTGCCAAACAGCTGCTCCAGGTAGGACAGGGAGATTTTCTGGCGCTGGCTGATGCCGGCGAGCGTGACGGGCCCCTGATCCTGGCGCATGGCCAAGTCGATCATGGCGGTTACCGCAAAACGGCCTTTGGTGGTCAGTCTCATGATGCTCGGGGAAAGGGAAATACTTGATCGTTTCGCTCAAGTATAAATTTATCCGACCAAATCAGTCAAGTACCCCTGCTGCATTGCACGGTATCCGGCGCGGCGCTTCTCAGGCGGCATCGCCGGGCGCATGTGACGCCACCGGCACCGCCCGCGGCGGAATCAGCAGGGACATCGGGTGACGCACGATGCGCCGGCGCACCGCTGCGCTGAGTTCGCGCCGATCCACGCGCGGCAGGTTGCGTGACCGCATCGCCATATTGAAGGCCAGCGCAAAGCTGACCGACACGTTCAACACGCCCATCAACGCGATACCTGCCACAGCCAGCCAGAGTGACGGCATGCGCAGGGCATCCATGCCGAGCACGCCGATGGCCGTGCCCACGGAACCAGTGGAAAGCGTCACATGACGCACTTCCATATGTGGACCGAAAAAGCTGAGGATTTCCGGCCCGAGCCCGAGCAGGAAGCCCAGCGACACATTGCCCGCGATGCCGGACAGGTTGCGTTTCCAGAAATCCGCCAGCTTCATCGCCCCGCCCTGCCCCAGCACGTAGCGCAGCCGGCGGTTGTAGGCCATCACGTCGTGCACGCGGTGCAGTGCGAACCAGTTGTCCGCCCAGCCGGCGATCAGGCTCGACAGCCACAGCAGCACGCCGGTGAACGCGGCATAGAGCGGCGTGGGGCCGAGAATCGAGAACGATTCGATCGTGGCGATGGCCTTGGCCGGCGTGATCAGGTTGGCGCCAAGCAGCTTGCTGGCCAGCCACTGCACCAGCAGCGCCACCGGGAACACCACGGCCAGGTTGCCGAAGATCGCCGCCGCGTTCGAGCGGATCATCGCGATGGTGTCGTCGACGAATGCCTCGCGCCCCTCGGGCCGCCCCGCGCCATCGAGCCGGTGGGCCAGCGCCGGGCCGGTCATCGCCGGCTGCTTGGTAGCCAGCGTGAAATGCGCGAAATGGATCGCGAGGAAGCTGCCGGCGTAGTTCAGCGAGGCCAGCAGACCCTCCACGAACTTGTCCAGGTGCAGGCCGTAGATCAGGAACTTCAGGTAGACCGTTACCACCGTAACCAGCCCGCCGCCGGCCGCCGCCCGCAGCAGCTCACCGTACTCCTTGCGGTCCCGCGTGATGTAGTGCTCGCCGGTCTCGGCGGAGCGCTCCACCACCTTGCGCGCCAGCTGCGCGAACGATGAGCCGGCCAGGTGGGCGATGCTGCGCCGCGCCTGCGTAGAGCGGATCAGTTCGGCCATCAGGTGCGCGTGGCGGCTGTGGCGGCCCGGGTCCACCCAGGCGTTGAGCAGCAGGTCGATCCGCGCCAGGCGGACCTTCATGCGTTCGATCTGGAACACCACCTCGACGGAGACGCCGTTCTCCTCGAGATCGTCATAGACGTGCTGCGCGGCGGCCAGACAGCCATCGAGCAACGCGCGGAAATAGTTGAGCCGATGCCCGAACACCTCGTTGTCATGCGCCAGCCCCTCCTCGCACAGCGCCGCGATGGCCGCGTCGAGTCGAAAAAATGGCGTGTCCTGCGCGCGCCCGGGCAGGCGTGAGCGGATCGACTGGCTCAGGCCGGTGGCACGCACCTGGCTGGCGAGCACCTGGATGCTTGCGGCCAGCGTGTCCTCAAGCGTGATGCGATCGTCTTCGGCACCAGCCTGCAGCGCTGACGCGATGCGCTCGATCAAATCGTCGTCGAGTCCATCGACCCAATCGGCATCGCTCTCGTCGGCAAAGACCAGCGCGAACAGGCCGGCCATGTCGTTGCGATTGGGCGGCGGGGGCAGGAAGCGCGCCTGGAGCCGATCGACCATCTCGCCCCAGAAGCCTGGGTGGGAGGCCACGCCGGTATCGCAGAACAGCGAGGTGGGATCGTTGTCGCGGACGATCGAGCGGATGGTGCGCGCGAAGCGGTCCGCCCAGTCGGGGTGCCGCGCCAGCACCTGGAGCAGGTAGCGCAGCCGTACGTGGGCGGGATAGCTGCGCGCCGGGGCGTTGGCCTGATCGGGGCCAGTATCAGGATCGACGGCCAGGCGGCCGTCGCGCCGGAGCCAGTAGCCCAGCTCGACGAGCCAGGCGTTGCGGTCCGCGAGCAAGGCGTCGGGGTTGGCCGAGGCCAGGATGGCGTCGAGCTGCAAGCTCGCATTACGTGACTCGCGCCACTTGCGCCATTTGCGGAACAGGGAAAAAACCATGGATCTCTCTGGAGGGCCGGCAAGGTTGCCGGCCTGGGGCTGCGGGGCTTGGCGGGGGGTCTCAGCGCGTGCGCGCCAACTGTTCGCGCAGCATGGCCACCACACCGTCGCAGGCGTCTTCGACGTAGTCGAGCACGGTTTCGAAGCCATCGCCCTCGCCGTAGTAGGGGTCGGGCACTTCCTCGGCATGGTGCCGGGTGGCAAAGCTCATCAGGAGCCGGAGCTTGTCCGGGCTGACTTCGGGATGGAGCGCGCGCAGCGTGGAGATATTGGCGTGATCCATCGCCAGCACGAGGTCAAAGCGCTGGAAGTCCGCCACCCCCACCTTGCGCGCCCGCAACGCGGACAGGTCATACCCCCGCTGCAACGCGTAGCGCTGGCTGCGCGCATCGGGCGGGCGCCCCAGGTGATAGTCGTGGGTGCCCGCGGAGTCGAGCTCGACCCGCTCCGCGAGACCCGCGGCAACCAGCTTGGCGCGCAGCACGCCCTCCGCCGTCGGTGAACGGCAGATGTTTCCCATGCAGCACATCAGGATGGCAAATGTTTTCATCGGCACGATTTTACTTGGCCGATGGCGCCGGCACTACGCCAGTTGCACCGCCAACTCCCGCCCTCTCTCCCAACCGGCTGCCTCGGCGTCTTCCGGCGTCTTGAAGTGGGCCGTCGGCGGCGCGGTTTCCACCAGCGTGCCGGCCGCTCGGATATTGGTGCCGGGTCGGCAGACGCGCACCGTGTACTCCCACTCGATCGACGAACGGGGTTTCACCAGCACCTGGATCTCGTGCGTCTCGAAAACCCTCTTCTTCCATTCACTGCTATAGGCCATGTCTTGTCTCCTGTGCTGCCGGCGACCCTTGGCCCGGGTCAGTTCACCTCGCCGGCATCGATCGTGCGCATGGCGGCGGCCTCGGCCAGTGCCAGGGCCGCCTCCGGGGTGGCTGCCGCGCCCGTCTCCGACTCGAAAGTCGGCCCGCTGGGCTCGCCGAACGCATCGGCGATCGTCACAACCCCCGAAAACCCGCCTCCAGCATGCGGTACTGCCCGCGCCACCACCGCGTAACCACCGTATTCGAACTGTGTCACCATGGCGCGCTCCTCGTCGTTGACCGGCTCCGTCCGGCGTGGATGCCCGGACACCCTAGACACTATAGGATGTGATCGCCGCCCGCCCCGAACACCTGGGCGCGCAGCTTGGCCAACTGGTCGCGTACCTGGGCGGCCTTCTCGAATTCAAGATTCTTCGCATGATCAAGCATCTGCTTCTCCAGCCGCTTGATCTCCTTCGCGACCTGCTTCTCGCTCATGTCCTCGTATTTCGCGCGCTCGGCGGCGGCGCTCAGCTCCGCGCGGACCTCGTTCGGGTCGTACACCCCGTCGATGATGTCCTTGATCCGCTTGACCACGCCGCGCGGCGTGATGCCATGGGCCTCGTTATGGGCAATCTGCTTGATGCGGCGCCGTTCGGTCTCGTCGATCGCGCGTTTCATCGAGTCCGTCATGCGGTCCGCATAGAGGATGGCGGTGCCGTTGACGTTCCGGGCGGCGCGGCCGATGGTCTGGATCAGCGAGCGCTCGGCGCGCAGGAAGCCCTCCTTGTCCGCATCGAGGATGGCCACCAGCGACACCTCGGGAATATCGAGGCCCTCGCGCAGCAGGTTGATCCCCACCAGCACGTCGAACGTGCCGAGGCGCAGGTCGCGGATGATCTCCACCCGCTCCACGGTATCGATATCCGAGTGCAGATAACGTACCTTGACGCCATTCTCGGACAGGAATTCGGTCAGCTGCTCGGCCATCCGCTTGGTCAGCGTGGTCACCAGCACGCGCTCGCCGGCCTGCACACGGATGTTGATCTCGGATAGCAGATCATCCACCTGGGTCGTGGCCGGGCGCACCATGATGATCGGGTCGACCAGGCCGGTCGGCCGCACCACCTGCTCCACCACCTGCCCCGCGTGGTCCTTCTCGAACTGCGCCGGCGTGGCCGAGACGAACATCACCTGGCGCATCTTGCGTTCGAATTCGTCGAACTTCAGCGGCCGGTTGTCCAGCGCGGACGGCATGCGGAAGCCGTATTCCACCAGCGTGGTCTTGCGCGCGCGGTCCCCGTTGTACATGCCGTTGAGCTGGCCGATCAGCACGTGGGACTCGTCGAGGAACATCAGCGCGTCCGGCGGCAGGTAATCCACCAGCGTCGGCGGCGGCTCGCCCGGCTTGGCGCCGGAGAGGTGCCGCGAATAGTTCTCGATGCCCTTGCAGAAGCCCAGTTCCGAGAGCATTTCCAGGTCGAAGCGCGTGCGCTGCTCCAACCGTTGCGCCTCCACGAGACGATTCTCCTTGTAGAAGAAATCGAGCCGCTCGCGCAACTCCACCTTGATGTCCTCGATCGCGCGCAGCACGGTCTCGCGCGGCGTGACGTAGTGGCTCGACGGGTAGACCGTGAAACGCGGAATCTTCTGACGCACGCGCCCGGTCAGGGGGTCGAAGTACTGGAGCGAATCGACCTCGTCGTCAAACAGCTCCACGCGCACGGCCATCTCGGCGTGCTCGGCGGGGAAGATGTCGAGCGTGTCGCCGCGCACGCGGAAGGTGCCGCGCTGGAAATCGGTTTCGTTGCGCGTGTACTGCATGGCGATCAGCCGCGCGATGATGTCGCGCTGGCTCAGCTTGTCGCCGGTGCGCAACGTCAGAATCATCTTATGGTATTCGCTCGGATTACCGATCCCGTAGATCGCGGACACGGTCGCCACGATAATCGTGTCGCGCCGCTCGAGCAGGCTCTTGGTGGCCGACAGCCGCATCTGCTCGATATGCTCGTTGATCGACGAGTCCTTCTCGATGAACAGGTCGCGCTGCGGCACGTAGGCCTCAGGCTGGTAGTAGTCGTAGTAGCTGACGAAGTACTCGACGGCGTTGCGCGGAAAAAACTCGCGGAATTCCGAGTACAGCTGGGCCGCAAGTGTCTTGTTCGGCGCAAAGACGATGGCCGGCCGCCCCATGCGTGCGATGACGTTGGCCATGGTGAAGGTCTTGCCGGACCCGGTCACGCCCAGCAGGGTCTGGAACGACAGGCCGTCCTCGACGCCCTCCACAAGCTGGCGGATGGCCTCGGGCTGGTCCCCGGCGGGCGGGAACGGCTGGTAGAGCTGGAACGGCGACCCCGGAAAGGTGACGAATTTGTCTTCGTCCAGGACCGGGGCGACTTCGGCGAGATTCGTCATAGGGTAGGGAAAAACCTGAGGAAAAACTGGCGGATACGCTAGAATCTTGGGGTTGCGCGGACCCGCTTCAAGCATTGTGGCATCACGCTACTGTCAGTTCCTGTCAGTAGGGCCCTCGACGCGATCCGCCAGCGCAGCCCGAAGCATTCTACGCCCTCCGTTTTGTTACACAGCTGACCACGAGAATCCAAATGAGTTTGTTTTCTGCCGTCGAGATGGCCCCGCGCGACCCGATCCTGGGCCTGAATGAAGCCTTCAATGCCGACACCCGCACCACCAAGGTGAACCTGGGCGTTGGCGTGTACTTCACCGACGAAGGGAAAATTCCCCTCCTGCGCGCCGTGCAGGAGGCCGAAAAGGCTCGCCTGGCCAGCGCCACGCCGCGCGGCTACCTGCCGATCGAAGGCATCGCCGCCTACGACCAGGCCGTGCAGACCCTGCTGTTCGGCAAGGAATCGGCCCTGATCACGGAAGGCCGCGTTGTGACTGCCCAGGCACTTGGTGGTACCGGTGCCCTGAAGATCGGCGCCGACTTCCTGAAGCGCCTGTACCCGAACGCCAAGGTCGCCATCAGCGACCCGAGCTGGGAAAACCACCGCGCACTGTTCGAATCGGCCGGCTTCCCGGTCGTGAACTACGCCTATTACGATGCCGCCAGCCACGGCCTGAACTTCGCCGGCATGGTGGAATCGCTGAAGTCCTACGCGCCCAATACCATCGTCGTGCTGCACGCGTGCTGCCACAACCCGACCGGCGTGGACCTGTCGGAAGCCCAGTGGAAGCAGGTGGTGGAACTGGTCAAGGAACGCAACCTGATCCCGTTCCTGGACATGGCCTACCAGGGCTTTGCCGATGGCATCGACCCGGACGGCGCCGCCGTGCGCCTGTTCGCCGATTCCGGCCTGCCGTTCTTCGTCTCCAGCTCGTTCTCGAAGAGCTTCTCGCTGTATGGCGAGCGCGTAGGCGCGCTGTCGATCGTCACCACGAGCAAGGAAGAAGCCCAGCGCGTGATGTCGCAGGTCAAGCGCGTGATCCGCACGAACTACTCCAACCCGCCCACGCACGGCGGTACGGTGGTGGCCACGGTGCTGAACAGCCCCGAGCTGCGCGCCATGTGGGAGCAGGAACTCGGCGAAATGCGCGATCGCATCAAGCTGATGCGCCATGCGCTGGTGGACAAGCTCGCCGCCAAGGGCGTGCCGGGTGACTTCTCGTTCGTGAAGGCCCAGCGCGGCATGTTCTCGTACTCGGGCCTGACCACCGACCAGGTGGACCGCCTGCGCAACGACCACGGCATCTACGCCGTGGGTACGGGCCGGATCTGCGTGGCTGCGCTGAACAGCCGCAACATCGACGCGGTGGTCAACGCCATCGCCGCGGTGTACTAAGCATCACAGAACCATAGCTTCGGCGCATTGCACAAAAAAGCAACACGTCGATTGCACCAGTTCTGACGCAGTGCCACAAGAAAGGCGACGGGAAGGCCACTCCCCGTCGCCTTTTTGTGTCTGTAGGTGTCTGTCACCACGAATTCAAGCCAATGTCCTATTGTCTTCCCCACTTGGCGGCGTACTTTGGAAGCGTATGCTGCAAAGCACGACCGTTCGATTGCGGGCATAATCCATCGGGCACATACGCCCGACAGAAAGGCAACAGGTACCGGCATGCTTTACCAACTGCACGAATTCCAGCGCTCGATGCTGAACCCGCTGACCGCGTGGGCTCAGGCGACGGCCAAGACCTTCACCAACCCGCTCAGTCCGCTTTCCCTGGTGCCGGGCGCACCCCGCCTCGCGGCCGGCTACGAACTGCTCTACCGGCTCGGCAAGGAATACGAGAAACCCGCCTTTGACATCAAGTCGGTGCGCTCCAACGGCCGGGACATCCCCATCGTCGAGCAAACCGTGTTCGAGAAGCCGTTCTGCAAGCTGGTGCGCTTCAAGCGCTACGCGGACGACCCCGAGACCATCAAGCTGCTCAAGGACGAGCCCGTGGTGCTGGTCTGCGCCCCGCTCTCCGGCCACCACGCCACGTTGCTGCGCGACACCGTGCGCACGTTGCTGCAAGACCACAAGGTCTACGTGACCGACTGGGTCGATGCGCGCATGGTCCCGTCCGACGTCGGCCCGTTCCACCTGTCTGACTACATTTATTACATTCAGGAATTCATCCGCCATATCGGCGCCGAGAACCTGCATGTGATCTCGGTCTGCCAGCCCACGGTGCCGGTGCTGGCCGCGATCTCGCTGATGGCCTCCAACAAGGAAACCACCCCGCGCACGATGACGATGATGGGCGGCCCGATCGACGCCCGCAAGAGCCCCACGGCGGTCAATTCGCTGGCGACCAACAAGTCGTACGAGTGGTTCGAGAACAACGTCATTTACACCGTGCCGGCGAACTATCCGGGCCACGGCCGCCGCGTCTATCCGGGCTTCCTGCAGCACGCCGGCTTCGTGGCGATGAACCCGGACCGCCACCTGTCCTCGCACTATGACTATTACCTGAGCCTGGTCGAGGGCGATGCGGACGACGCCGAGGCGCACGTGCGCTTCTACGACGAGTACAACGCCGTGCTCGACATGGCCGCCGAGTATTACCTCGACACCATCAAGGAAGTGTTCCAGGAGTTCCGGCTGGCGAACGGCACCTGGGAGATCGACGGCGCGCCGGTGCGTCCGCAGGACATCAAGACCACGGCCCTGCTGACCATCGAAGGCGAACTGGACGACATCTCGGGCGCCGGCCAGACCGCCGCCGCGCACGACCTGTGCACCGGCATTCCCAAGGCCAAGCGGCATCACATCACCGCGCCGAAGGCCGGCCACTACGGGATTTTCTCGGGCCGTCGCTGGCGCGAGAATATTTATCCGGAACTGCGCGATTTCATCCGTAAATCCCGCTGAAGCCTGTCGGACGCCGAATGCAAAAATGCCCGCGATGATCTCGCGGGCATTTTTGTTTTCCCCGGCGGCATAGCCGCTCAGCGCTTCTGCAGGAAGGCCAGCAGCATGTCCGTATGCAACTCGGCAAAACGGGCGTGCTCGTCTTCCGAGGCCACGTCGCGGCCAATCACCGCGCTGATGGTGTAGCGGTTGGAGAGCACGTAGTAGCCCAGCGCCGAAATGGTCAGGTAGAACTGGGGCACGTCCACGTTGTCGCGGAACAGCCCCTGCTGCTGACCGCGCCGGATGATGTCCGCCAGCACGTTGACCACCGGATTGATCAACTGATGCAGCTGGGCGGACTTCTTCAGGTGGCGCGCCTCGTGCAGATTCTCGCTGTTGACCAGGCGGATGAACTCGGGATGCTGGTAATACCAGTCCCAGACAAAGCGCGCCAGCGTGCGAACGGCCGCGACCGGGTCTTCGTCGGTCACATGCAGTTGCTCCTCGGCGGCGCGGAACTCGGCGTACTGCTTTTCGAGCACGGCCAGGAACAGGCCTTCCTTGCTGCCGTAGTAGTAATAGAGCATCCGCTCGTTGGTCTCCGCCCGGCGGGCGATCTGATCGACGCGCGCGCCGGCCAGCCCGCCCTTTGCGAATTCTTCGGTGGCGGCGGCCAGGATGCGCCGGCGCGTGCCTTCGGGATCCCGCTTGGTTTTTGGCTCGTTTGACATGGGTTCCGGAGTCGGTCGGTTGCGCGGGATTATATGGCACGGGCGAGCATATATTGCTCGTGTCTCATGCAAAGATCCGCCACATATCGCCCAAACGGGTGAGGCGACGGTATGGCGCGCAAATCATCGCCGGTTCTGCCGTTTCGGGAAATCGGGGATAATCCTTGCCGCGCACACGCCCGCAGAGGCGTGCAGAAGCGTTAGCCGTCCCTCACATCGTTCCTCGCAGTCGTGACCATCACCCTCACCACCGCCGCCACCCTGGCGGACCGCCTAGAAGCCCTGCTGCCGCAAACCCAATGCACCAAATGTGGGTTCGACGGTTGCCGCCCTTATGCCGAGGCCATGGCCCGGGGCGAGGCGGCGCCCAACCGCTGCCCGCCGGGCGGCGCCGAGGGCATCGTGCGGCTGTCCGCCCTGCTCGGCGTGGCGCCGCGTGCGCTGGACCCCGAGCACGGCGTGGAGCAGTCGCGGGCCGTGGCGCGCATCGACGAGTCGCGCTGCATCGGCTGCACGCTCTGCATACAGGCCTGCCCGGTCGATGCCATCGCCGGCGCAGCCAAGCAGATGCACACCGTACTGCCCGACTGGTGCACCGGCTGTGATCTCTGCGTGGCGCCGTGCCCGGTGGACTGCATCGACATGATTCCGGTAACGGGCGAGAAGACGGGCTGGGCCGCGTGGTCCCCCGCACAGGCCGACGCCGCCCACACGCGCTACCTGGCGCGCCGCGTCCGGCTGGTGCGCGAGCGCGAGGAGAACGACGCGCGCCTGGCCGCCAAGGCCGCGGCCAAGCTGGAGGCGCTGCAGGCGGAACCCGTGATGTCCGATGCCGAGCGCGCCGCCCAGGAACGCAAGAAGGCGATCATCCAGGCCGCGATCGAGCGCGCGCGCCAGAAACAGGCGGCCGCCACGCCGCGCAATACCGAGAATGTGTCGCCGGCCGTGCAGGCCCAGATCGATGCCGCCGAGGCCCGCCGCGCCAAGGCCGGCCTGACGCAGGCGCCTCCCGACAACAACAAGAAGACTCCCGACGCATGAACGCCGCCAAGACCCGCGCCATCTTCGAAACGCTGCGAGACGTCAATCCAACCCCGACCACGGAACTCGAATACAGCTCTCCCTTCGAGCTGCTGATTGCCGTGCTGCTCTCCGCGCAGGCCACCGACGTGGGCGTGAACAAGGCCACGCGCCTGCTGTTCCCGGTGGCCCACTCGCCCCAGCAGATGCTGGCGCTCGGCGAGGCGGGGCTGATCGATTACATCAAGACCATCGGCCTCTACAAGACCAAGGCCAAGCATGTGATCGAGACCTGCCGGATTCTGGTGGAGCGGCATGGCGGGCGCGTGCCGCCGGACCGCGAGGCGCTGGAGGCCCTGCCCGGGGTGGGCCGCAAGACGGCCAACGTGGTGCTCAACACCGCGTTCGGCCAGCCGACCATTGCCGTGGATACGCACATCTTCCGCGTCTCCAACCGCACGGGGCTGGCGCCGGGCAAGAACGTGGATATCGTCGAGCAGAAGCTGCTCAAGGTGGTGCCGAAGGAATTCCTGCACGACGCGCACCACTGGCTGATCCTGCATGGGCGCTACGTCTGCAAGGCGCGCAAGCCCGAATGCTGGCATTGCGCCATCGAGCCGCTGTGCGAGTTCCGCGAGAAGACCCCGGCACCAAGCGCCTAGCCCCGGCGCCGAAGGCGTAAGCCCCGGCGCCGGCGCCGGCGGGGATCAGACGATCCGGCAGGCTTCGTCGAACGACAGGCGCGGGCCGCGCGGATGCAGTTGGGCGGCCTCGCCGTAGCCCAGGTTCACCAGGAAGTTCACCGACCACTTGCCATCGGGGAAGAATGCCGCGTTGACCTTGGCGGCATCGAAACCGCCCATCGGGCCGCAGTCCAAACCCACCGCGCGGGCGGCCAGGATGAAGTAGCCGCCTTGCAGCGAGCTGTTCATCAGCGCATCGCGCGCGATCTTTTCGGTGTTGCCGGCGTACCACGAGCGGGCGTCGGCATGCGGGAACAGCTTCGGCAGCTGGTCGTGGAAGTTGTTGTCGAAGGCGATGATCGCGGTGACCGGCGCCGTGCGGGTCTTCTCGACATTGCCGGCGGACACGCATTCCACCAGCCGCGCCTTCTCGGCGGCCGACTTCACGAACACGATGCGGGCCGGGCTGCTGTTGGCGGCGGTCGGGCCGAACTTCATCGCTTCATAGATCTGCTGCAGCAGGGCGTCGTCCACGTGCTTGTCCTGCCACACGTTGTGCGTGCGGGCTTCGGTGAACAATTGTGCGACAGCTGCCTGATCGATGGATTTCATTGCGCGTCTTCCCGTTTTCTGGATGAAAGAAAGCGCGATTGTACCGATGGGTGCGCGGAAAGCCCAACAACGGCTTTCACGATGTCCCTCAAATCCTTTCGTCGACGGCGGCGTTTGACTAGACGTCCGACTTGGCGTCCGACTTGGCGTCCGACCGGGCGTCAACCTCCGGCGTGCCGCTGGCGCGGCGCGTGAGCCACAGTACCCCGGCCAGGATCAGCCCGCCGCCGATGGCCTGCGTGGCGCCGATGTGCTCTCCCAGCAACATCGCCGCCAGCAGCACCGTCACCACCGGCTCCAGCGTGGACAGCATCGACGCCCTGGAAGCCCCCAGCCGCTGCAAGCCCGCGAAGAAGGTCAGGATGGCCAGCACCGTGGAGACCAGCGCGATGGCGATCAAGGCGAGCCAGCCGCCCGCGTCGCCCGGAAACTGCGGCGGCACGCCGGCGCTGGTGCGCAGGATGCCCACCGTCACATAGACCAGCGCCGCCGCCGTGCAGATGACCGTCGTGGTGGCGATGGCGTTGACGCCGGCCGTTACACGCGCGCCCACCACGATATAGATCGAGTAGATCACCGCCGCTGCCACGCCCAGCGCGATGCCGAGCGGGCTGCCCTCCCCGCCGCCCACCGTCAGGCCGGCGCCCACCGAGCACAGCACCAGCGCGATCACCGCCGCGTTGGTCAGCCGCTCCTTGAGAAAGATGGCCGCAAGGATGGTCACGAACAGTGGATAGAGATAGAGCAGCAGCGCCACGAGGCTGGCCTGTGCGTAGTTCAGCGCGGTGAAGAAGCAATAGGACTGGCTGACGTAGCCGATGCCGCCCATCGCCGCCAGCGCCAGCACGCGCCGCCACGGCGGCAGGCGGATGCCGCGCGTACGCATGACCACGGCCATCGCGATGGCGGCAAGCACGAAGCGCACCGCCAGCAGACCATAGACGTCCGCGCCGGCGGCATAGGCGTAGCGCGCGAAGATCGCCATGGCCCCAAAGGCGCTGGCGGACAGCGCAATCATCAGCACGCCGGCGAGCGTGTGGCGGGCCTGGCCGAGGGTGGCGGAAGCGGTCATGGGTGGCGCAAGGAGCAGGAAGCGGGAACCAGGAAGCCCGCATTCTACTTGCGCGCGGCGGGCGGCCGGCAGCGTTCGGGGGCCTCGTTTACAATACCGCCCATCATGTTCAATCCCTCAAGAGAAGAAGTCCGCCGGTTCTTCTGCGAAGCGTGGCAGAAGCGGGTGGCGGGCAATGTCCTCACCCCGCTCGAAGTGATGGCCGTCGACTGGATCGACGAGCATCCCGAATACCAGCCGCTGCTGACCGACACCGAAGGCGCGCTGACGCGCGACTACACGCCCGAGGGCGGCCAGACCAATCCGTTCCTGCATCTGGCGATGCACCTGTCGATCTCCGAACAGGTGTCGATCGACCAGCCGCCCGGTATCCGCGCGGCGTACGAGGCACTTTCGCGCCGACTCGATTCGCCGCACGAGGCCCAGCACCAGATCATGGAATGCCTCGGTGAAATGCTCTGGAACGCACAGCGCACCGGCATGCCGCCGGATGGCCAGGCCTACGTGGACAACATCCGCCGCCGCGCCGCCGGCTGACTGGCCTTATCCAGCACTTTTCACACCAACAATTCGTCACAAGATGCCCGCGAGCCACGTGTTAGGCTGTTGGGCATCCCAAACTCTGACGTGTCCGCGGACCCTGCTCCGACGCGACGCGCACGCATCCATGTCTCTCTCCGTGCCTCGCCGCGCCGGCTTCGGCAGCGCGGCGCTTATTTCGTTCGCTCTGTTGGGCCCGGTTTCCGCGCACGCCGCCGTATCGCTGCTGCAGCCGCCGCGCGTCATCGACGGGACACGGCCCTTCACGCTCACGCTGCTGGTCAGCGCCGACCAGTCGATGCGACGCTACGCGGTGCCCGAAACGCTCCAGGTGAGCGCCACCGGCGACCTCGCCGCGCCCGTGCGGATCGAGATGAAGCGCACCGGCGGCGGCCCGTCCGTACTGAACCTGCGCCACGGCGACATCCGCACCATCACCTATGCCGCCGACTGGCCGGACGGCATGCGCGGCCAGGTGCGGCTCGACGTGGCCGGCATCGACGCCGCGCCGGTAGTCGTCACGCTGAACCGCGCGCCGCTACCGGGCGAAGTCCCCGCCGCGCCGGCTGTGGCGGCCGTGGCCCCGGGCGCTGCCTCGACGGAGCACAAGGACCTGGCCGCCGCCCCCGGCACCTCCCAGCATGAGGGAGCCACGCCAGCCGCCACGGTACCCGTCACGCCGATCGTCACGGCCGCCAACGGCGGCACGCCGGGGCCCTCGCCGGCCGACCTGCGCGATGGCCAGCGCCTCTCGTTCAATGAGCCGATGTACCTGATGTTCGGTGCGCACAACGGCGCCAACGCCAAGTTCCAGATCAGCTTCAAGTACCGCATTTTCGAGGGCGAGAACCCGAACTCGAAGCGCGTGCTGGACAACCTGTACTTCGCCTACACGCAGTTCTCGCTATGGGACCTGAGCGACGAGTCCCGGCCGTTCCGCGACACCAACTACCGGCCCAGCCTCTATTACTACCTGTCCGATACGGGCGTGAAGAACCGTGTGATCAGCCGGCTCTCGCTGGCCACCGGTTTCGAGCACGAATCGAACGGGCGCGATGGCGACCAGTCGCGCAGCATCAACACGCTGTTCCTGAAGCCGACGATATATTTCGGCGACCAGACCGACTGGCACTGGCGCGTGGCGCCCAAGGTCTACGGCTACGTCGGCAAGAGCGACAACGAGGACATCGCGCACTATCGCGGCTACATGGACCTGCTGGTGGCCTACGGCCGACCCGATTCGTGGGAATTTGCCGCCACGCTGCGCAAGGGCACGCGCAAGGGCTATGGCAGCGTAGACGCGCAGCTCACCTACCCGCTCGCGCGGCTGCTGCCGGGCACGGCCGGCTACCTGATGGCTGGCTACTTCTACGGCTACGGCGAGAGCCTGCTCGACTACAACCAGAAGACGCCGTGGCAGTTCCGCATCGGCTACGCGCTGTCGCGCTGATCAGCCGGCCAGCGGCTTGCCCTCGGCCTTGAGCCGCGCGTTGCCCACGGCGGCCGCAAACTGGCCGTGGCCGTGCCAGCCCGTGGCGCGGCCCAGCTTCTTGCCCCGCTGGAAGAACATGAACACCGGAATGCCGTGCAGGCCGAAACGCTTGCCCAGCTCAGGGTGTTCGTAGACGTTGGCGTGCAGCCAGCGCAGGTTCAGCGCGCGGATCGGGTCCGGGTTGGCGAGCATCGCCTTCTTGGCCATCTCGCAGTTGAAGCAGTCCGCGCCCCAGAAGAACACGCAGACCAGGTCGTCGCCGGCGGCGGCGATGGCCGCGTCGATGGTGCTCCCATCGACGGCCTGCATGGCGAAGGCGTCGAAGGCGCGGTGATCGAGGTGGGCGGGATGATCGGGATGGGAGGATTGATCGTCTGACATCGCAGGTTCCTGGAAACAACAACGCCCGGGCATTCAGGCACCGGGCGTTGGGTCAGGCTTGGGGTTTCAGGCTTGCGCGGCGGTTCAGTGCGACGGCTTAGCGCGGCGCCGAGACCGTCACCAGTGCCGGGCGCAGCACGCGCTCGGCAATCATGTAGCCACGCTGGAGCACGTTCACCACGGTGTTGGGCTCCTGCTCGGACGGCACCATCGAGATCGCCTGGTGACGATGCGGGTCGAACTTCTCGCCCACCGGGTTCAGCTCGACAATCTTGCCGCGCTCGAAGGCGGCGGCCAGCTGGCGGGCGGTCAGCTCCACGCCTTCGCGCAGCTTCTTGAGATCGCCGGTGTTGTCGGCCAGAGCAGCCTGGAGGCTGTCCATCACCGGCACGAGGTTGTCGGCGAAGTTCTCGATCGCGAACTTGTGTGCCTTGCTGACCTCTTCCTGCGACCGGCGGCGGATGTTCTCGCCCTCTGCCGTGGCGCGCAGGAACAGCTCGTAGTTTTCCTTGGCCTTGGCCTCCAGGTCGGCCACCTGTTGCGTCAGGCGGGCCACCTCATCGCCGGCCGGGGCGTCCGTGCCAGGCTGCTGGGCGCGCAGGGCATCGTCCGCCGCCTGCGGCGCGCTCGAAGCTGGGGATGGCGTCTGGGTCTGGTTCTGTTCTTCCATGTCGATCCGTATCAAATCTAAAACTCGGCCCGCCTGGCGCAGGCCGTCGGGTGGGTCGGGATGCCAAACCGGCAAGTCTAGCCGCAGTTGGCGCCGGTCCCCGTTTTTTCAAGTGTGAAGGGGGCGAGACGCCGAAATACGCGGTTACAAAGCTGTGATTGATGCAATCTGGTGTTCATTGCTTTGCTGCAACGCAATGACTAATATCTATCAATGAAAAATGACAAAAATAACGGGAGCACGCTGTGAATCATTTTGGTGCATCCTTCGGAAGGTTCGCCATGCACAAGCTGCCTGTTGTTACGATTTGCCTGCTCGCCGCGCTGTCGGTGATGACACTCTTCATCTGCGCCTCCGGCGCATTCACGCCGCGTGAGACCGAGTATGGCAGCGGCAAGGCGGTGTTCAAGCACTACATCGTTCCGTACTTCCCGTACAACCGCTGAATCTATCCCTAACTTCTGAAGTCGTCGATCCGGCGCCGGTCGCGCTTGGTCGGGCGGCCCTGTAGCTGCGCCGTCGGCTCGGGCTGCATGCGCCGCCGTTCCGCCTCTTCCAGGCGCCGGGCCTGGCTTTCCGGGGCTTCGGCATACAGCGACTGCGCCACGGGCGCCGGCCCGCGCGAGGCGGCCACGCCCTTCACCTCGATCTCCCAACGCTGCTGGTGCGCGTGGATCATCACGGCATCGCCGGGCTTCACTTCGCGTGAATTCTTGACCGGCTGGCCGTTGACCTCCACCCGGCCCCGCTCCACGGCCTCCGCCGCCAGCGAGCGCGTCTTGAAGAAGCGCGCGCACCACAGCCATTTGTCGATGCGTTGCCGGGCATCCGCCTCGAAGTCCACGTCCATCGTCTAACTCCTTGATTCCTTACGCCGCAGCGCCCCGGGTCTGCGCCCGCGAGCGCCGCGCTTCCAGCTCGTGCGGATGCGGCTGGCGCAGCGGCCAACCCTGCAGATGCTGCAGTGCGATCTCGGCCAGCCCGGCAATCCAGTAGTCCGCATCATTCAGGCAGGGAATGAATTGGAATTCCTGGCCGCCCGCCACGCGGAATTCGGACTGCCCTTCCATGGCGATTTCCTCGAGCGTCTCGATGCAATCGGCCGGAAAGCCCGGGCAGAACACGTCCACGCGATGCGTGCCGACCTTGCCCAGTTCGGTCAGCGTCGGCGCGGTATAGGGCTGGAGCCATTCGGCCTTGCCAAAACGAGACTGAAACGTCACTTGATACTGGCCCGGCTGCAGACCCAGCGCCTCGCCCAGCATCCGCCCGGTCTTCAGGCATTCGCAGTGGTAGGGGTCGCCCAGATCCAGCAGCCGGCGCGGCAAGCCATGGAAGGACAGGATCAGTTTGTCGCCCCGGGCGAAGTCAGGCATGCCGTGCTGCGCCCAGAAGCCGCTCACCTGCTGCTGCAGGGCGGAAATATAGGCGGGATGATCGTGGAAGTGCTTGACCAGTCGCAATTCCGGCTGATTGCGCCAGCCGGCCAGCACGCGGAAGACCTCGTCGAAGGCGGTGGCCGTGGTCGTGCCCGAAAACTGCGGATAAAGTGGCAATAGCAGCACTTGCTCCATGCCCTGCCGGCGCAGCGCTTCCATGACCGAGGCGATCGACGGATTGCCATAGCGCATGGCGCAGGCCACGGTCACGTCGTGGCCAAGCCGGTGCATGTGCTGTTGGAGCGCATGGGCCTGACGCTCGGTGTACACCAGCAGCGGCGAGCCGGTCATGTGCGCCTCGCGCAGCCAGATCGACTCGTACTTCATGGCCGATGCGCGCGAGCGGAACGGCAGGATCAGCCCGTGCAGGATCGGCAGCCAGGCCAGACGCGGGATCTCGACCACGCGCGGGTCGGACAGGAACGCGCGCAGATACTGCCCCACCGCCTTGGGCGTGGGCGCATCCGGCGTGCCGAGGTTGATAAGCAGGATGGCCGTGCGGGGCGCCTGGCCATGCTGGTAAGCCGGTTCTGCCGAGAACGTCATAGGGTTTCCGGAAATGGCGGGCGCCACGCGCGCGCTGTCACGTGGCATGCCCGCGCGCAGCAATCAGTTCTGGGAGAGCGCGCTCGAGAGCAGCCGCGCGGTGATGTCGACGATCGGAATCACCCGTTCGTAGGCCATCCGCGTCGGGCCGATCACGCCGAGCGTGCCGACGATCTGCCCATCGACACCATAGGGTGCGGTGATGACGGCCATGTCTTCGAGCGGCACGAGCTGGCTTTCGCCCCCGATGAAGATCTGTACGCCCTGCGCGTGGCTCGAGACATCGAGCAACTGCAGCAGGTTGGTCTTGTGTTCGAAGACATCGAACAGCCGGCGCAGCTTGTCCATGCTGGACGACAGGTCTTCCACCTCGAGCAGCTTGCGCTCGCCGGAGATGAACACCTGGTCGTCGTCCTCGGCCATGGCGCTGCTGCCGGCCTCCACGGCGGCCTGCATCAGCGCTGACATGTCGCGGCGGAGATCCTGCAATTCCACCCGCAAATGGCTGCGCACGGCATCGAAACTCATGCCGGCGTAGTGGGAATTGAAGAAATTGGCCGCCTCGATCAGCTGGGCGGGGGTGTACGGCAGTTCGGTCTGGATAATGCGGTTCTGGACGTCGCCCTCGGGGCTGACGATGATCAGCAGGATGCGCTTCTCCGACAGGCGCATGAACTCCACCTGGCGGAACGACTGGCCCCGGCGCGGCGTCATGATCACGCCGGCAAAGCGCGAGAGGTTAGACAGCGTGTGCGCGGCGGCGGTAATCATCCGCTGCGGCCCCAGCTGCTGCCCGCCCAACTGGCCCTGGATCTGGCCGGTCAGCGCGGCCAGTTCGGCCGTCATCTCCACCGTGCCGCCCTCCAGCGGGCGCGCCGTGAGCATCGAATCGACGAACAGCCGGTACCCGCGCGGCGTGGGAATCCGGCCGGCCGACGTGTGCGGGCTGGCGATGAACCCCATTTCCTCGAGGTCGGACATGACATTGCGGATGGTCGCCGGCGAGAGATCGAGACCCGAGTACTTGGACAGGGTGCGCGAGCCCACGGGCTGGCCTTCGGCGATGTAGCGCTCGATCAGGGTCTTGAGAAGCGTTTTCGAACGTTCGTCCATAGTGCCCCGATTTTAAACAACTTTCCCCGGTTCGGGCGGGCTTCGCACCGGCGTGTGCCCGGCTACTGACAATGGTCATGACGGTATGGTCTAATCCCGGCATGTCTGCCCCCCAGAACCCAGCCATCGCCCCCGCCGCCGCGCCCCGCGCCGCGTTCCAGACCGTTGCCCTGGTCGGCCGGTACTCGACCGCCGGCATCGAGGGCCCGCTTGAGGAATTGGCCGCCTGCATCTCCCGCAACGGCCAGGACGTGGTCTTCGAGCGCGAGACCGCACAGGCCACCGGCCTCTCCGGCTACCCGGTATTCTCCGCCGACGAGATCGGGCGCGAGGCCGACGTGGCCGTGGTGCTCGGCGGCGACGGCACGCTGCTGGGCCTGGCCCGCCAGCTGGCCGGGCTCGACGTGCCGCTGATCGGCGTGAACCATGGCCGGCTGGGCTTCATGACCGACATCCCGCTTGAAGACGTGACGCGCGCCCTGCCCGAGATGCTGGCTGGCCGCTACGAAGCCGAGACCCGCATGCTGCTGGAATCCCGCGTGATCCGCGACGACAGCGTGATCTTCTCCGCGCTGGCGTTCAACGACGTGGTGGTCAACCGCTCGGGCATTTCCGGCATGGTCGAGCTGGCCGTCTCGGTGGACGGCTATTTCATGTACAACCAGCGTTCGGACGGCCTGATCGTCTCCACGCCCACCGGTTCCACCGCCTACGCGCTGGCCGCCGGCGGGCCGATTCTGCATCCTACGCTGTCCGGGCTGGTGCTGGTGCCAATTGCCCCGCACGCGCTGTCCAACCGCCCGATCGTGCTGCCGCACGACGCGGAAGTGACGATCGAGGTGGCCACCGCGCGCGACGCGAGTGCCAATTTCGACATGCAGTCTCTGACCTCGCTGCTGCAGGGCGACCGGATCGTCGTGCGCCGCTCCAGCAAGACCGTGACCCTGTTGCATCCGGTGGGCTACAACTACTACGCCACGCTGCGCAAGAAGCTGCACTGGCACGAATACCCGACCGAGGACAACCGGCTCTGAGCCGGCCCCCACTCCCCCCAAGGCCACGATGCTCCGCAGCCTGTCCATCCGCGATTTCGTCATCGTCGATACGCTCGACCTCGACTTCACCACCGGCTTCACCGTCTTCACCGGCGAGACCGGCGCCGGCAAGTCCATCCTGATCGATGCACTGGCCCTGGTGCTCGGCGAACGCGCCGATGCCGGCGTGGTGCGCGAAGGCAGCACCCGTGCGAGCATCAGCGCCACCTTCGGCACGCACGCGGCGCTCGACGCCTGGCTGGCCGAGCGCGAACTGTCCGGCGACGAGACCGGCCTGGACGGCGAAGGCACCGTGCTGCTGCGCCGCACCGTCGATGCGGGCGGCCGAAGCAAGGCGTTCATCAACGGCACGGCGGCCACGCTGACCCAGCTGCGCGAGGTGGGCGACCAGCTGGTGGACATCCACGGCCAGCACGCCCACCAGCTGCTGCTGCGGCCGGACGCCCAGCGCCACCTGTTCGACGCCCACGCGGGCCTGACCGAACAGGCCGGCGCGGTGGCGGAGGCGTGGCGGGCCTGGCGCACCTGCGTGCGCCAGCGCGAGGCCGTGGAGTCGCAATCGCGCGAAATGCAGCTTGAGCGCGAGCGGCTGGAATGGCAGGTGGGCGAACTCGACAAGCTGGCGCCCCAGGCGGGCGAATGGGAAGAGATCCAGGGCGAATACAACCGCCTCTCGCACGCGGCCGGCCTGATCGACGGCAGCCGCGCCGCGCTCGAGGCGCTGTCAGAGGCCGACGGCGCCGTGCTGTCCGTGCTCAACAGCGTGGTGCACCGGATCCAGCAACTGGCCGATGTCGATCCCGCGCTGCGCGACGTGCTCGCCGCGCTGGAACCGGCGCAGGTGCAGGTCGAGGAAGCCGCGCATTCGCTGACGCGCTACGTCGATCGGCTCGAACTCGATCCGGAACGCCTGCAGGCCGTGGAAGCGCGCATGCAGGCGCTGCACACGGCGGCGCGCAAGTACCGCCTGCCGCCGGAGCAGTTGCCGGACGAACTGCTGGCCCGCCGCCAGCAGCTTGACGACCTGCAGGCCGCGCAGGACATCAACAAGGTGCTGGCCCGCGAGGCCGCCGCACGCGCCGCCTACCTGACGCTGGCGCGGCACCTCTCCGCCGCGCGCAAGACCGCCGCCAAGGCGCTGTCCGGCGCCGTCACGGACGCCATGCAGGGCTTGTCGATGGCTGGCGGCACCTTCGTGGTGGCACTGAATCCGCTCGACGAGGCCGAAGGCCAGAGCCACGGGCTGGAGCAGGTGGAATTCCTCGTCGCCGGCCATGCCGGCGTGACGGCCCGCCCGCTGGCCAAGGTGGCGTCCGGCGGCGAACTGGCCCGGATCAGCCTGGCCATCTCGGTTATCACGAGCGAGGCCGCGCCCACGCCGACGCTGATCTTCGACGAGGTGGATACCGGCATCGGCGGCGCCGTGGCCGAAGTGGTGGGCCGGCGCCTGCAGGAACTCGGTCGCGCGCGGCAGGTGCTCTGCGTGACCCACCTGCCGCAGGTGGCAGCGCAGGCCGGCACGCACCTGCTGGTCAGCAAGGAGACGGCCGACGCCACGAAGGCCCGGGCCGCCGTCACGCGGTCCAGAATCCGCGTGCTCGACGCCGAGGGCCGCGTCAACGAGACCGCGCGCATGCTGGGCGGGGCCACGGTCACCGCCACGACGACGCAACACGCGCAGGAGATGCTGGCGCAGGGGGCGCGCGCCGCCGAGCTGGCCGCGAGCCAGGCTGCAAATCAGGCCACCACCGCGCCGCGCGAAGGGGGCTCGCGCCGCCCGCGCCGGGCCGCCGGCTGAAGCCCGCACCGTCGCCACGTCCGCATCCCGCTATATATATAGATACAGATCTCAGGAGCTTCGCCCCATGACCGCTGGTCAGTCCCCGCAACACCCCCGCCCCCGCCCCCGCCGCAAGGTCCTGGCGATGGCGCTGGTCGCCGCCGCCTCGCTGGCATCGCTGGGCGCCGTCTCGGGCTGCGCGTCGGAGTCGAAATCGTTCGCGCCGCCGCGCGGCAGCATCACCGACGACCGCGCCATCGGCGATATCCTCGTCAAGTTCACGCCGCCCGAGGTGACGGTGTCCGAGGACGCCGGCAAGCTGCTGGCGGGGATCGAGGGCCCGGTCCGGTACGTGGTGAAGCGACCGATGTCCGGCGGCGTGTGGCTGGTCACCGCCATCACGGCCGTGCCTGACATCACGCTGGACCAGGCCGTGGCCACGCTGCAGGCCGCGCCGCGCGTGGAATCGGCCACGTCGGACCGCACGCTCAAGCCGCATCGCACCATGCCCACCAGCCGGGACATGCCAGCACAATAAAGCGCCCGTTTTCCTGTAGGTTGCTGTTCAGCAGTTCGCATCGCACTACCAACGCCCCCAGGAGTCGTAGATGCCACACCACACGCTGAAGCGCGGCCTGCGCGCCGCCCAAGGGCTGTCCGCCGCACTGCTGGCCGTGACGGCATGCTGGAGCCTGCCGGTGACCGCGCAGGGCCCCACCGGGGCGCGGGCCGCGCCGGTCTACACGGGCAACTACATCGTGCGCTGGCGGGATGGCAGCCAGTCCGCCACGCCCACCCAGATGCGCAACGTGGAGGCCAACACCGGCCTGGCGCTCGGCGTGAAGCGGCCGATGGCGGGCACGCTGCAACTGATGAGCGTGACCGACACCAAGGGTGACAACCCCGAAACGGTGGCGAAGCGCCTGCGCCAGGACCCGCGCATCGCCGATGCGGTGCCCGACCGCTGGCTGCGCCTGCACGACACCATCCCCAACGACCCCGAATTCGCCGGCAACCAGACCTACATGGGCCTGCCGAGCCAGGTGGTGGGCGCCGCCAACCTCACGCGCGCGTGGGACCGCTCGCGCGGCAGCAACAGCATCGTGGTGGCCGTGGTCGACACCGGCTACCTGCCCCACCCCGACCTGGTCGACCGGCTGGTGCCGGGCTACGACTTCATCAGCACCACCACCGTCTCCAATGACGGCGATGGCCGCGATAGCGACCCGATCGATCCGGGCGACTTCGTGCCAGCCGGCCAGACCTGCCAGGACGGCAGCGGCCAGGCCAACAGCACGTGGCACGGCACGCGCGTGGCCAGCGTGCTGGGCGCGCTGACCAACAACGGCGTGGGCATCGCCGGCGTGGACTGGGCCGCGCGGATCCAGCCGGTGCGCGTGTCGGGCCGCTGCGGCGCGCTGTTATCCGATACGGTTGACGGCATGCGCTGGGCCGGCGGGCTCGCCGTACCCGGCGTGCCGGCCAACGCGACGCCGGCCAAGGTGGTCAACGTCAGCCTGGGCGGTGGCAGCTGCTCGTCCATCGAACAGCAGGCCGTCAACGACCTGAACGCCGCCGGCGTGGTGGTCGTGGCCGCAGCCGGCAATTCGGCCGGCGCCGTGGAAGCCCCCGCCGACTGCACCGGCGTCATCGCCGTCACCGCCCACGCCAACGATGGCGAGAACGCCAGCTTCGCCAACGTCGGCCCGCAGGTCGCCCTGAGCGCCCCGGGCGGCGGCTGCGGCAACTCGCGCGTGGTGATGGTCGGCAACACGCCCACCTGCTCCACGCCGGGCGGCTCGTCGCTGATCCGCACGCTGAGCAATTCCGGCACGACTACAGCCGGTAACTTCGTCATCAGCAACTCCGCCGGCACCAGCTTCGCCGCGCCGATGGTCTCCGGCGTGGTGTCGATGATGTTCGCGGTCAATGGCGCGCTGACGCCAGCCCAGGTCACCGCCGGCCTGAAAAGCTCCGCACGCCCCCATCCCGCCAACACCTTCTGCACGGCCAGCGCGAACGTCGGCAAGTGCGGCGCAGGGTTGCTGGATGCCGACGGCGCGCTGGTGGCAGCTGCCAACCCGGCCGCTACGGCTACGCCTGCACCGGTGCCGGCTGCAACCGACAGCGGCGGAGGCGGAGGCGGCGCCATCGCGCCCTGGAGCGCGGTGGTGTTGCTCGTGGTTGGGGTGGTGGGATTTGGGATGCGACGGCGGTAGTAGATGGTGGCCGTGTGACGCATGCCATCAGTGTCTGACGCGGTGCGCTGATGATGACCTTGCGATGCCGCAAGGCGGCGTGGCATGCATCGACGTACCATGCAACGACACGTGAGATTTCGAGCACGGCCCCACCTCAACGCCCATGACGACGGATTCGAGTCCGCTCTTCGCTCAGTCGATGTCGATCGTCCGCGAAGCTGCCGGATCATACAAGCACCAGATTGCCAGACAGATCGAAGCGCTGATCACATCAGGCGTGCTGTCGCCACAGGCCAATCTCCCTTCCATCCGCGCAATGACTGCCTGGCTCGGGGTGTCCCGCAATACCGTGCTGGGCGCCTACGATCTGCTGGAACACGCGTGCCTGGTCCGGCGCGACCCGGGGCGCGGCTTTTTCGTCGCGGAGAACCCACCGCTTCAGGTAAAGCCGGCCCGGCGCGAGCGGTCTTCCATCCAGCCAGAGCACGACTGCCTCGATTTGCCTGAGCCTGTGGCGGCCTCGGGCGTCCATGTCGTACCGCCCGCTGCCCCGATATGCTTCGATTTCAAGGTCGGGCGGCCCGCTGTGTACGCCTTTCCATGGCGCCGCTGGGCGTCGTGGTCGTACCAGCTGCTGCGACATGCCGGCCACGCCATGACCGAGTACACCCCGGCCGCAGGGCTATGGGGACTGCGCATGCAGATCTCGGACTATCTGGAACGCAGCAAGGCGCTGCGCGTGGACCCCGAGCAGATCATCATCGTCGCGGGTATTCAGGAAGGTCTGAGCCTGCTCGCCGCGCACTTCCTGCGCCCGGGGTGCGAGGTGGTCATGGAAGCGCCCGGCTACACGGGATTCTCCAACATACTGGCCGCGCACGGCGCGGCGTGCATCGCATTGCCGGTTGACGAAGACGGCTTGCGCACCGACATGCTGCCCGAGCGGTCGGTGCGGATGGCTTACGTCACCCCTTCCCACCAGTATCCGCTCGGATACACCATGTCCATGGCCCGCCGCAAAAGCCTGCTCGCGTGGGCAGCGCGGCATGGCGCGCTGGTCATCGAGGATGACTATGACGGGGACTTCCGCTACAACCAGTCGCCGTTGCTGCCGTTGATGGCGCTCGACGATGCACGCACGGTCTACCTGGGCACCTTCTCCAAGGCGCTGGGGCCCGGCGTGAGGCTCGGCTACATGGTTTGCCCGCGCCGGCTCGCGGATGAACTGGGGAGCCGCAAGGCGCTGCTGAACAATGGCTGCCCATGGCTGGACCAGGCCGTGATGGCCCGGTTGCTCGAGAGCGGCGAGTATGCGCGGCACATCTACTGGCTGCGCAGCAAGTACAGCCAGCAGCGTGATGCCGTTCTGGCCGGCATCGCATCGCTCTGGGGCGGCGAGGGGCAGGTAAGCGGGCAAGACGCGGGAATGCACGTGGCCTGTCGGCTCCCGCCCGGCGCCCCGGGCGCTGCCGAGGTGGTAAAGCGGGCGCTGGGCGTGGGGGTTCGGCTGTACACCCTGCCCGATGCCGCAGGGGGAGATGAGCCGGTGCAGCACGATCGTGTCGTCCTCTTCGGCTATGCCGCGCTGGACCCGGCACAGATCGAGGCAGCGTTCGGGAGGCTCCTCCCGGTGCTGGGCAGCCATTGACCCAAGGTGGAACGGGCGCAGCCTGAGCGGCTGGGCCCGGTCTTCTCCCCGCGGCCCCGCCTTGCGCTAGCGCGCGGCCGGCAAGCCGGAAAAGTGCGTCGCCAGCGCCTCGATGATGTCGTCACTCAGGGATTCGGACATCGGCCCCATCACCGGATCGTCGCGCCGCTTCGTTTTGAAATCCTTGAGCTGCTTGACGAGGTATGCCGACTTCTGGCCGGCAAGATTCGGATACAGGCCGTTGGCACTGACGCCATCGTTCCCATGGCAGGACGCACAAAGCGGCATGATGCTTGCGATGGCCGCCGCGGGCTTTAGCGGATCGGACGCGGCGTAAGCCGAAAGCATGGGCGCCACGACGCCGCAGGCCAGCATCAGGCATCGCCCGACAAATATGGTTCGCATGATGGGTCTCCTCAATGTTCGCGGGTTTTGGGCAGGCCGACCGAAATCCATTGCGTCCGCGCACGCGAGAAGATGCCCGCCGGGCTCTCCATCTTGTGTTCGGCCAGCATCTTCAGCGTTTTGCTGTCATAGATCCGAAGCCGGTCGCCGTAGTAGCCCGCGCTCACGTACAGATGGTTGCCGGTGCGGTTGTAGGCGGGAAAGAAGGCGTGTCCGCCCACGTCGAGCGTGTGAACCACTTCGAGCGAATTCTTGTCGATCAGCTGGATCAGGCTCGCACGCTTGTCCTTGCTGACGATATCCACCGCCACATAGGGCGCGTCCGGATGGGCCGCTGGCGACTCCGTCGGGCCGGCCACCTTGATGTTCTTGACCACCGAAAAGTCCTTTGTGTCCCACACCGTGACCACATCGCCCTTGCTGCACTCGCCGATATTCGTGCCAAAAGCCAGCATCCGGTTGCCAACTGGCGTGACCGACCCCCCGCCCAGGTGCGGCTGGCATCCGGCCGGAATGTCCCGGGCCACCCTGTTCTCTTTCAGGTCGATGGCGATGACCTTGTTGTCGTCATAGGAAGCCACCATGGAATAGCGGCCATCGGGCGACAGGAACGTGTCATGCAGCAGGCGTCCCACATTGGCGAGCTTGGTCACCGGCATACCCGGCAAATCGGGGTCGATGATCCAGATCTGCCCCGCCTGGCGCAACGTGAGCGCGAACCGGTTGTTGATGCGGCTGCCGATGACCGGCCCGCCCGCCGACTTCACAAACTTCCCGTCGGGGTCGGTGCCTTCCAGCGTCAGGTACTTGACCGGCTGCAACGTCTGCGCATCGAGGATCGTCACTGCATTGGGGGCGAACGAACTGGCGGCGAGCCATTTTCCGTCGTTCGACACCGCGATGCCCGGGCCGGTCAGGCCTGTCCGCACGCGGCGCACGGCCTTCAGGGTATAGAGATCGATCTTGTACACATAGCTGTCATCGGTCTTCAGCCATGCCCAGCGCTCGTGGGTGGGGCTGAAATCGATGATATGGGGTGCGACGGGCGTGGCGATCTCGCCGACCACCTTGTTCGTCTTGCCGTCGAGGAAGACCAGCCTGGCATTGTCGCCGGGGCTTCCCCTCCCGTAACGGCCTCGCGCCATCACCGCCATCAGGTCGTACACCGTGTCGATCTCGTAGGCCGGCTTGGCCGGCAGCGTGCTTTCGTCCACCAGTACTTCGAGGCTGTCGCGCGCCTGCTCGAGGCTCCAGGTCAGCTCCGCCGGCGGCTGGGTCTTGATCAGCTTTGCCAACAGCCGTATGTCGGCATCGGGAAGCCGGCCAACGAACGGCGGCATGAGCGTGTCCGGAATGCCGGTCATGATGGTCCCGCGCAGGGCCGCCTCGCTTTGCAGCAGACGGTCCTTGTGCAGGCCGGGCCCGACATAGCCGCCGCGGCTGGCGGAATGGCAGACCGCGCAGTGGGCCTCGTACAGCGTGTTGGCTTTGGAGAGCTCCTGAGCCGTCATCGCGATCGACGTCCCGGACGCGATCGGAAGCAGCGCGAGAGATAGCAATCGAGCAAGCATGGGCGTTTTCCGTGGGTAAGTGTCTTTGGGTCTGAATGAACCGATACCGACTATGCCCGCGGGCCGTGCCCGTGACAGGGCATGGCTTGCGACATTTGATGGTTACGGTTAGCCCGCTGGCACGACGGCGCCGTGCATCGGCGGCGCAATCTTCGCGTCGGAGACCACCTCGCCCACCACGATGATGGCGGGGCTCTCCAACCCTGCGGCGCGCGCCTCGTCCAGCGTGCCAAGCGTGCCGGTCCACGAACGCTGTGCCGCGCCCCCGGCAGACATCACCACGGCGGCGGGCATGGCGGCGCGCATGCCCGCCGCCAGCAGGCCGTCCCGTATCGCCACAAGCCGGCTCATGCCCATGTAGATCACCAGCGTGGTGCCGCCGCGCACCAGTGCCGCCCAGCATGGCGAACCGTGCTCGAACGTGTGCCCGGTGACGAAGGTCACGCCGTGGCAGTGCGCCCGGTGCGTCAGCGCAATGCCCAGCGCCTGGGCGGCGGCCAGGCCGCTGCTGATGCCATTGACCACCTCCACCGGCACGCCATGCGCCTGCAGGGCGGCCACTTCCTCCCCGGCTCGGCCAAACAGCAGGGGATCGCCCCCTTTGACGCGCGCCACGCTGCGGCCGGCCAGCGCGTATTCCAGCGTACGCTGCTGGATGCGCGCCTGGCTGACCGAGCAGCGCCCGCCACGTTTGCCCACCCACTCGACCTCGGTGCCCGGCGTCGCATAGCTCGACATTTCCGGCGACACCAGGTCATCGACCAGCCATACATCGGCGGCGGCCAGCGCACGCATCGCGCGCACCGTGATCAGGTCCGGGCTGCCCGGTCCGACGCCGACGAGCCAGACCTTGCCGGGCTTGAGGGAAGCATTCATCCTGGGAAACTCCTGTCTCGCGCCGGCACGTCAATGGCTCGTGCCCGCCGACCTTGTGATCTTGTTGAAGACGTTGTACTTGCCGATGGGCTTGTCCATCGGGATGCGCTTGACCTCCTGCAGCGTGGCGGCGTCATAGACCACGATGGCGCCGTCGCGCTCCATCAGGCTGACGAGCGCATACCGGCCATCGCGCGTGAACTCGACATGCGCCGCGGTGCGCCCGGGGCTCGGCGTGACGCTGCCGGCGATCTGCAGGGTCTGTTTGTCGATGACCTGGAGCGTGTCGCGGCGCGTACTCATCATCGCGTCGGCCCACGCATAGCGGGAGGTCTCATGGCTGCGCAGGAAAAAGCCCGGGCCGTTCGTCGGCACGGTGGCGACGGTGCGCCAGTCCTGCATGTCGATCACCGTGATGCGGCCTTGCCCCAGATCGGGCGAAGCCATCACCGCCTGGCTGCCGCGTGTCCAGGTGATGCCGCTGCCAAGGTGTGGCATCCCGCCCAGCGCCAGCGCCGCCACCTTGCGGCCCTGATCGAGGTCGATCACCTGCCCGCCGCCCCCGCGCGAGGCGCCCAGGATGTGCTGGTACGGCGGGTCGAAGAAGAAGTCGTCGAGTACATCGTCCAGCGCGATCGTGCGCGGGGTAAGGGTCAGGGTCGGGGTCAGGGGGTCGGCGGCGTACGGAATCTCCCACACTTCGGGGATATCCTTGAGCGCGGCGATAAAGCTCTGGCGCGGCGCGGCGTCATACACGGCCGATACCCGCGACGCCTGGCCGTCGCGCCCCGTGACATCGATCACTCGCGCGAGCGACAGGTCGCCGGCATGCAGCAACACCAGCGTGCGCGGCAGGGTATTGCCGGCGAGCACCCAACGGCCATCGTCGCTGACCGCGATATTGCGCGTGTTCACGCCGACACGGATCTCGGCCACCGGAACAAGGTTCCACAGGTCGTATTTGCTGATCCAGCCGTCGCGGCTGGCCGTGTAGACGTAGCGGCCATCGGGGCTGAACTTGGGGCCGCCGTGCAGCGCAAAGCGGGTGGCGAAGCGATGGATGGGGGCGAGCCGGTCGCCATCGAGCACGCTCATATGGTGACTGCCGGCCTCCACCACCACGAACAGGTTCTGCGGGTCCGCGCTGAACACGGGCCGCGCCGGCAGCGTGCCCGGCGCGTGGTGCACCACGTGGCTGCCCCGGATCGCCCCGGCGTCCCACTGCGGCGCCTCCGCCGGCGCCGTTCGCAGCCAGCGCGCCAATGCCTGCAGGTCCGGCGCCGCCAGCGTGGCGCCGAAGGCCGGCATCTGGGTCGCGGCGCGACCATCGCGCAGCACGGCGCCGAGCTCCCCTTCGCGCAGCCGCGCCAGGCTTTCGGGCAGCAGCGCGGGCCCCATGCCTCCCAGGCGGGCCGCACCGTGGCAGGCCACGCAGTGCTGGGTGTAAAGCGCCGCCGGATCGCTGGCCAGTGTCGGCTGCGTGCCAACGGCCAGCACAAGGGTCAGCACAAGGGCCAGAATCCTCCCGAGCCTCCCGATCATGGCGGTCATGTCCCCGCCCCTGCCTTCGCCCCTGCCTCTGCGGCGGCGCCCGGAAGGATTTCTTCGTCGGACAGATAACAGCCCGGGTCCTCGGCCCACGGGTTGCCGGTCAGCGCGAAGGCGCGCGCGCGTGTATTGCCGTTGCAGATCGCGCGATGCGCACAGGCGGCGCAGCGTCCCTCCAGCGGGCGGGGACGGCTGGCAAGGCCCGCCATCAACGGATCGGCGCGACTGGCCCAGATTTCGCCAAACGCCTGTTCGCGCACATTACCCAGCGTCACCTGCCACCACATCGTATCCGGGTGAACGTTGCCGAGGTTGTCGATATTGGCCACGCCGACGCCGGTCGCGTTGCCGCCCCACTGCTCCAGCCGCCGACGCATCTCGCCGGCACGGTGCGGAAACCGTTGCGTGACCCATTGCAGCAGGTAGACCCCATCGGCATCGTTGTTGCCGGTGACGAAGTCGCCGGCATGGCCATCCTGCGCGCGTTGCCACACATGCGCGAAAAGCCAGTCCAGCGCGGTACGGGTGCGCGCGTGCCGGGCGTCGTCGGCACGATGGCGGCGGGCCCGGCCGGCGTAGTTGAAGTGGGACAGGTAGAACTTGTCGATGCCCTGGCGCTCGGTCAGCGCGACGACGTCGGGCAACTGCGCGGCGTTCTCGTCGGTCAAGGTCATGCGCACGCCCACCCGGAGCCCGGCAGCGCGCGCGGTGTGCAACCCCATCAGTGCGCGCGCAAAGGCGCCGTCGCTGCGCCGGAAACGGTCATGGGTGGCCGGCAGACCATCCAGGCTCACGCCAACGTAGTCGAAGCCCGCCTCGGCCAGCCGCGTGGCATGGTCCGCATCGAGCAGCGTGCCGTTCGAGGACAGCGAGAGATGGAACCCCATCTCGCGCGCACGCGCGGCAATCCGATACAGATCCGGGCGTAGCAGCGGCTCGCCGCCCGAGAGGATCAGTGCGGGCACGCGGGCTTCCCGCAACTGCTCCAGCACACGCAGCGCCTCGGCCGTGTCCAGTTCTCCGTGGAAGTCCGTATCGGCGGACGTGGCATAGCAGTGGCGGCAATTCAGGTTGCAGCGCCGGATCAGGTTCCAGATCACAACCGGCCCGGCGGCCCGGCGTGCCGGCGGCACCGGGCCGGCGTCGCGCAGGGCTTCCATGAAGCGGGACAAGCGGAACATCAGCGCGCCTCCAGTCGGACGGGGTCGGCCGGCGGCAGGCGCAGGCCGGTTTTCTTGAGAATGCGAACCGACCACAGCACGTCGTGCGCGCGGCAGGCGTCGCCCAGCAGCATGGCGATACGCGCGATCTGCGGCACGGCTTCCGCACGCGTGTGCGCGTGGACCATCGCGAACAGGTTGTACGGCCACTGCGGCAGCCGTCGCGGGCGGCGATAGCAATGACTGACGAAGGGCAGCGCGCCAATGCGCTCGCCCAGCGCATCAATGCGGGCATCGTCCACATCCCACACCGTCATGCCATTGGCGCGCCACCCGAGCCGGTAGTGGTTGGGCACCGCGCCGATGCGGCGCAGCGCGCCACGGGCCTGCATCGCGGCGAGCCGTTGAATGACTTCCGCTTCACCGATGCCAAGCCGTTCGGCCACGGCAGCGTACGGCGCGGACGTCAGCGGCAGGCCGGCCTGAGTGGCGCGGATCAGCGCCAGGTCGACGGCGTCCGGCTGGGGGCTGACATTGGCAGGGGTCATCACGCGGGCAGATAGAGGTTGACGAAGAACTCGCGTTCCTTGGGAAACGACAGGATCTCGACGCCCGTGGCGGCGGCGATGCGCGCCAGTGCCGGCGCGACGGCGCCGGCCTGCCCGACGGCCAGCACGAACCACAGGTTGAGACGGTGGGTACGAAGGTAGTGGTGCGCGACTTCCGGGAAGGCATTGATCGCGGCGGCAACGGCTTCGAGCCGTGGCGCCGGGGCATGGCAGGCGCACAGCACGAACCGGCCACCCGCCCGTTCGATCTGGTAAAGCGGCCCGAAGCGTGTCAGCACGCCCGCGGCCAGCAAGGCGCGCAGCCGCGCCAGCAATTCGTCTTCAGCAAGGCCGAGCGCCCGGGCGGCTTCGGCATACGGGCGCGGGACCAGCGGCAAGCCGCGCTGCAGCGCATTGACGATGTTCCGGTCCGTGTCGTCCAGGGTCGCTGCAGGGGATAAATCGGACGTGCAAGTCATGCGGGCACCTCCAGCGCGTAACGTGTACCGCGCTGCCGGTAGCAGCGCGTGCTGACCAGCACCGCGCCCGGGGCCGACGCGAGTTCGGGCACGGCACGCATCTGCGCCAGCGCGGGGGCCAGGTGCCCGGCATCGCGCGCATGCACCATGGCAAACAGGTTGTAGGGCCACGCCGGCGGCCGGCGTGCTCGCCGGTAACAGAGCGTGACCCGCTCCAGTTGGGCCAGCCGCACCCCGAGCGCATCGACATGCGCATCCGGCACGTCCCAGACGCACATGGCGTTGTGCCGATAGCCGAAGCGGCCATGGTGGAGCACCACGCCCAGGCGCCGTATCACGCCTTGCGCGGACCACTGCGCCAGCCGCTCCAGCACCCACGCCAGCGGCAGGCGGGCGCGTTGCGCCAGGGCATCGAAGGGACGTGGCACCAATGGCAGGCCGGCTTCCAGCGCAGCCACCAGGCGCCATGCGGCGTCGTCCAGCGCCACCGGGCCCGGCGCTGCCTGGAGCGGGCGCTTGCGGCGCGGGCCCGCGAGCGGGAAGCCGAGGTCGATGTGGTACTCGCGCGCCATCGGCAGGTCCAGCGGCGCGAGACCGGTCATGGCCGCGATCGACGCCAGCGTGCCGTCAAGCGCGCCACGGTCGCGGGCGCCCGCGACAAACCAAAGGTTGTACGGATGGCCGCTGCGCGCGTAGTTGTGGCTGACAGCGGCACAGGCGCTCACCAGCGCCGCCACGCGATCGAGCTGATCCGGCGGCACGCGCAGCGCCGCCAGCGTGCTGACGCCGATCACGTTGGGCGCGAACACCGCGCCCACGCGGCTGATGCGTCCGCCGTGCAGGCCACGCGCCAACAGGGCCAGCAGCGTGTGTTCGCACAAGCCCAGCCGGGCGGCCAGCACCTGGTAAGGCCGGGGTTGCAGCGGGAAGCCGTGCTGCAGGTTGTCGAAGCTGAGGAATTCGTCGCGCATGGCCGGCACCTACATCCCGAAGCGCTGCGCGCGGGCGGTGAAAAAAATGCCGCTGGGATGGTCGGCAGCCAGCGTGCCGATACGCGCCAGCGTGGCGGTGTCGTAGACCTCCACGCGGTTGTCGTCCCGGCAGGACAGCCACAGCGCCTCGCCCTTGGGCGTGAATTCCATGTGGAGCACGCCGCGGCACGGGCGCAGGGTCCGCACCACCTCACGCGAGGCGGTGTCGATCACCTGGACGACATCGTTGTGCGGAAATGCGAAATTGACCCACACTTGGCGCCCGTCCGGGCGGGCCATGGCGAATACCGGCTGCCCGGCCACCGCCACGCGCGCAATCTCCTGCCAGTTGCGCGCCGGATCCGCCACCAGAACTTCGTGGCGACCAATGGCCGGCAGCCATGCCCGGCCCTGGGCCATCGCCCAGCCACGCAGGTGCGGCATCTTGTAGACCGGCAGCGGCTGGTTTCCCCGGCCATAGCCGGAGAGGATGCGACGCGCCTGGGGCGGCGTCTGCCACAGGTCGACCAGGGTCAGGCCGTCTTCACCGAACAGCCCCGCCAGGTACCAGCGGCCATCGGGCGTGACCAGGGCGTCGTACGGCTCGCGGCCTGCCGGCAGCCGCGTGACCTGCGGATGGCGTGGCTCGGCGGCGTCGATGATCCAGATCTCGCCTGACTCGAACAGGCTCGCTGCAAAACGGCGGCCGGGCAGGTCCGCGAGGCCCACGACCTTGGAGCGACAGCCATCGCCGCCGATGGCGGGCACGTCCGCAAGCGCCTCGAGCGTCTGGGCGTCGAACAGGCGGATACCACCCGGCGCGTAATTCTGCGCGGCCACCACGCGGCCATCCTGGGAAATCGCGCCGCCTATGCTGTTGCCGGCTTGCAGGATGCGATGGGTAATGCGTGCGGTCAGCAGGTCCACACGCGTGAGGCCGCCGTCGCGGCCGAACACGTAGGCGTAGCGGGCATCGCGCGAAAACACCACGCTCGCGTGAGACAGATCGCCCAAGCCATCCACCGTGGCCAGCCGCGTCATGCCGGTGGTCTCCACAATTTGCACACGGCCGGCCGCGCGCTCCACTACCACGCCGAGATCGCCGGTGCCGCGCACCGTATCGGCGCATCCCGCCGTCAGCACGGCAACGCCGGCCAGCGCCGCTGCAAGGCCACGCCTTAGCGAGCCGGCGCCGCGAGGGCCCGCCGGGCGACCGGCGGGGTACCGGCCTGGAGTCGTTCGATCAGCCATTGCGCGTCTTCCTGCGTCATGAAGGGTTGCCAGGGCGGCATCGCGGTGCCGGGCCGGCCATACAGCACCGTGGCGACAAGGCCATCGGGCGGCTTGCCCGCCAGCGCCTCACGCGTCAGCGGTGGACCCAGCCCGCCGCGCAACGTCATGCCGTGGCAGGCGCCACAGTCATGGCGCAGCCACTGCGCAAGCTGCGCCTGCCGTGCCGGCGCAGGCTGCGCCATCGCCAGGGCCGGCGCGGCCAGCAACATCAGGCAGACACGCCGCCACGCCGCTGCGCTCAGCGCGCGCCGCGCGGGCATAGGCCTTCAGGACTCGAAGATGGGTTCGCTTTGAGAAGGGACATGCTTGTCATCGCTAGCTCGGCGTAGTGCGGCTGGGTGTAGGCAAACTATGCCAGCCGCATGCCCCCAGGGAGGGGTACGAACCGCGACAGTTCATGGGTACGGCAAGCTGCGCCGGCACGCCCGTGCGCACGGGGATGCGGGCTAGGCGGCACTCCCCCGCCGCGTGCGCCACCATTCCTGCAGCACCCAGCATGCCAGCCCGGCGATCGCGCCGGCGGCGTGGGCGGCGCGGACGATGCCGAAGCCCCAGGACGGGTCGAAGACCAGGGCGGCGAGCCAGGATTGCTCGGTCCAGACCTTGCCGATCACCACCACGCAGGTGATGACGCCGATCACGCGCGAGAAGCCCGGGGCTTGCAGCAGCCGCAGGCCGGCCCAGAGGGCCAGCCCGTGCAGCGCACCGGACAGCCCGCCGTACCAGCCGACCGAGGGGATGCTTAGCAGGGCCACCTGAACGGCCAGCCCGCTGATGACGAGGACCGCCAGCATCTCGCGGATGCGGGTGGCGCGGCCGGCCAGCAGCAGCAAGCCTGCGGCCGCGGCCATGTCCGCCAGATAGTGACGCCAGTCCAGATGCACCCACATCGCCGTAGCCACCCGCCACCACTGGCCGTCCAGCCGCACCGCGTCGCGCAGGTACAGGCCGTGGGCGTGCAGCCAGGGGACGAAGGTGAACAGCGCGGCCAGTCCGGCCACGCCGGCGATGGTCGCCAGCATGGCCGGCCAGCCGTGGTCGGGCTGGGGCGGGACCGAACTAGCCACCGAAGACCGCGCGCCACAGCGCCTGCACCTGCGCGGTCTGGTCCGCCACGGAGGCCGGCGGCACGCGGGCCTGGTCCTGGCCATCGAGCCGCAGCTTGTGCTGGCGTGCGCGGAACAGCCGGTAGGCGTCGCCCACGGCCACAGCGAGGGTCTTGTCGATCAAACCAAGCTCGCCGGCCATGCGCAGCAGCGCGATATTGCCCTTGTTGCCGGTCAGCGACGGATGCGCGCCGCTGTGCAGCAGCACGAGGTACTGCACCGTGAACTCGATATCGACCATGCCGCCCCGGTCGTGCTTGAGGTCGAACAGCGGCGTGGGGTTGGGATGGCCCTCGGCCACCTTGGCGCGCATCTGCACGATTTCGTCGCGCAGCGCGGCGGCGTCGCGCGGCTGGCGCAGCACCTCCTCGCGCAGCGCCTCGAAGCGCGCGCCGATCGCGCTGTCGCCGGCGCACCAGCGGGCCCGCGTGAGCGCCTGATGCTCCCAGACCCAGGCGGTGTTGTCGCCCTCGCGCAGCTGATAACGCCGGAACGCGTCGAAGCTCGTCACAAGCAGCCCCGCCGCGCCGTTGGGCCGCAGCCGCATGTCCACATCGAACAGCATGCCGGCCGCCGTGTGACTCGTGAGCCACGTAATCAGGCGGCGGGCGTAGGCCGCGTAGACGTCCGGCGCGCGCTCGTGGTCATCGTCATACAGGAAGATGATGTCGAGGTCGGACGCATAGCCCAGCTCCTTCCCGCCCAGCCGCCCGTAGGCGATGACCGCGAAGCGCGGCGTCTCGGCGTGGCGCGTGGCCAGCTGGGCCCAGACCGCCCCGAGCGTGACTTCGAGCATCGCGTCGGCCAGGTCGGAGAGACGGTCGGCCACCTGCTCCACGGTCAGCAGGCCGTGCAGGTCCTGCAGCAGGATCCGGAAGGTCTCGGCGTGGTGCTCGCGGCGCAGGATGTCCATCTGCATCTCGACCTGCCCGTGCGCCACCTGCAGGCGCTCGGCCACGCGGGCGCGGAAGGCGGGCCAGTCCGGCGCGCTCGCCAGCGCCTCGCTATCGAGCAATTCGTCCAGAAGCTGCGGATGGCGGGTCAGGTAGGCCGCCGCCCAGCGCGAGGCATGCAGCGTCTGGGCCACGCGGTCCATCGCCTGCGGGTACTCGGACAGCAGCGAAAGATACGACGCCCGCCGGCTGATCGCATCGAGAAAATCAAGGAAACGGGCGATGGTGCTGTCGGCATCGTCCTGTTTGTTGGCGAGGTCGAGCGCACGGTTGACCAGTTGGTCGAAGCGCGCCCGGCTCGACTCGGACAACGCGCGGTAGCGTACCGAGGTGGCGATGGCGCGCAGGCGGTCGTAGAGGCCGGTGCAGTCGCTGAAGCCGGCGGCCTGGAGCCGCTGGCACGGCGACGACTCGGGATCGGTCTCGTCCGGGCCGTCCTGCGTGGGCCGCGAGCCCTGCCCTTCCCGCACGATCTCGGGCCAGAGCGCCTCGCACTGCGGCGCGTCCGGGTCGCTGAACGGATCGGCGAAAGTGGCCTCGAACTGCTGCGCCACGGGTGCCATCAGCGCATTCATCTGCGCCACCAGCGCGGGCCAGTCGTCATAGCCCATCATCCGCGCCACGGCCAGCTGTTCGTCCTCGCTGGTCGGCAGGTGGTGGGTCTGGGCGTCGTCGCGGTATTGCAGCCGGTGTTCCAGCTGGCGCAGGAAGCGGTAGGCATCGGCCAGCTGCTCGGCCTGCCCCGCCGGCAGGAGGTTGCGGGCCACGGCCACGTCGAGGACCTCGAGCGTCGGCCGCACGCGCAGCGCGGCGTCCTGGCCGCCGCGGATCAGCTGGAACACCTGCGCCATGAACTCGATTTCGCGGATGCCGCCGCGCCCGAGCTTGATATTGAACGAACGCTGGTTCACGCCATGGCCGGCCAGCCCGCCGCTGCGCTTGGCCGCCTCCGCACGGATCTGGGCGTGCAGCGCGCGGATGGCCGCGATTACGCCATAGTCGAGGTAGCGCCGGAACACGAACGGCGTGGTCAGCCGGCCCAGCAGGGCCGCCGTGCGCGTGGCGTGCGGCGTATCCAGCGCGGAGACCACGCGGCCCTTGATCCAGGCGTAGCGCTCCCACTCGCGGCCCTGCACGACAAGGTATTCCTCGAGCATGCCCAAGCTGCACACCAGCGGGCCGGCGTCGCCGTTGGGCCGCAGCCGCATGTCCACGCGGAACACGTAGCCGTCGGCGGTCACCTCGGAGAGCAGGTTGATCAGGCGCCGGCCCACGCGGATGAAATACTCGTGGTTCGAGAGGCTGCGCGCGCCGCCCTGGGTATCGCCATCCTCGTCGTAGAGAAAGATCAGGTCGATATCTGACGAAACGTTGAGTTCGCGCCCGCCCAGCTTGCCCATGCCCACGACTACCAGCTCCTGCACCTCGCCGCTCTGGGCGCCGGTGGGCCGGCCGTAGGTGGCGGCAAGGTCGTCGCCGAGCACGCGCAGGCCGAACTGGATGCCGAGTTCGGCGAGGTCGGTCATCGCGCCCGTGATCTCGCCGAGCGGGGCCAGCCCGCGCAGGTCGCGCTCGATCACCACGCACATGACTTCGGCCCGCAGCCGGCGCAGCGCCTGGGCGGCGGCGGCCTCGGCATCGGCGGACGGGGCGTGGAGCGCCTGCAGCCGTGCCTCCATCCATGCCCGCGTCAGGGGCGCCCGGGCGGCATCCGCCACCACGGCGGCCAGTTCGGGACGCGCCTGGAGCACGCGGCGGGCGTAATGGGAGGCCTGCGCCGAGTACAATACGTCGCCCTCGCCTGCGGCATTGGAATCCGTGGCGGGTAACTCCCTGGCCATCACCGTGGCATAGGCCCCTTCGACCATGTTGCCGATGGGGCCAGGCGGCGCATCCGGCGCCTCGGTGGGAAGGGGGTGAGCCGGGGCGGCGCCCGCGGCGGAACTCGTCGGATCAGGGACAGTCATTCCAGTAACTTTGCAATGCGGGCAGGCGCCGTGGCGATACGCGGTGGCGCAACAACGCACCCTTATCGACCACTTTGGAGAGCGGCTAGTATTGTCGGATAATCTGCGCATGTCCAGACGCCCCGCCGCCCCTGCCGCGCCCGCCGACGGTTCCGCGTCCGCCAGCGCCGCTGCCGAGGCGTCCGCCGCCACCGCCGGCCAGGCTTCCCAGGCTTCTCATTCCTCCTCCGCACCCGGCGTGGGTGAGCGGCTGCGTGCGGCCGCCCGTGGCGGCTGGCGCGCGCTGCGCGCCGGCGTGACGCACCCGGTCTGGCCCCGGCTCTGGCGGGTGCTGGTGCGCATCGCACTGGCGCTGGCCGCGCTGGCCGTGGTGGCAGTGCTGCTGATCCGCTTCGTGTTGTGGCCGCAAGCCCATACCGCGCGCCAGTGGCTGGAGCAGCAAGGCTCGGCGGCCTTGTCCGCCCAGTTGACCATCGGCGAACTGGATACATTCTGGGACGGTTGGCATCCGGCGTTCCGCGCACGCAACGTGCGCGCCGTGGACAGCCAGCAGCGCGTGCTGCTCTCCGCCGGCACGCTCGACGGCAAGCTCTCCTGGCATTCCGTGCCGGCGCTGACCCTGCAGTTCGCCACCCTGATGGCCGAGCGCACCGATGTGCTGGTGCGCCGCACGCCCGAGGGCCGCCTGCTGGTGGCCGGCGTGCCGATCGAGGCCCATCCGTCCACCACCAACGACGATCCGTTCCTGAACTGGCTGCTCGCTCAGGGCCATATCGAGCTGATGAGCGGCAATCTGCGCTGGCTGGACGAAAAGGCCCGCCTGCCGCAGCTGGATGTGGCCGACATCCATTTCACCGCGCACCGCAACGGTGCCCAGCACACGCTCCGGCTGGAGGCGCGCAGCGCCTCGCTGGCGCCCCAGCCGCTGGTCTTTCAGGCCGCACTGCGCCACGACTACCTGCGTGCCACCGGCGACTGGCGTCACTGGACCGGCCAGGCCAACTGGGACTTCAGCCAGTTGCAGCTGCCGGTGGTGCAGCGCTACCTCGCCATCTTCGACCACGTGGACAGCGGTGTCTTCAGCACGTCCGGTTCGGTCGACTTCCGCGAAGGCCACCTGATCGGCAGCCAGATGCGGATGCGCGCCACGGGCGTGGCCCTGCAACTGGCCGGCGCCGCCGAGCCGCTCAAGCTGGCCAACGCGCAGGCGCTGCTGCTGCACAAGGGCGACCGCGCCGGCAACCACCAGTTGACCATCGACACGCTGCTCTGGCAGCCCGAACCGCTGGCCGGGCCGCCTTCGAGCGCCGATACGACCTGGCGCGAAGGCATGCGCAAGGTCACCGTGAACTGGACCCGCGACGATCGGGGCGAGTTGCGCAAGTTCGCGCTCAAGGCGCCGACGTTCGACCTGAACACCGTACGCGCGCTGGCTACCTCCCTGCCGCTGGATACCGCGTTGCTGCGCCAGTTGCGCGTGCTCCAGCCGGCCGGCCATATCGATAACCTCGACGTGGCATGGTCGCGCGAGCGCGCCGGGCTGCTCTCGCGCAGCCCGGGCGCGTCCCACTACGCCGTGCAGGGCACGCTGCGCAAGGTCTCGGTGAACAGCCAGCCGGCCGTACCGGCCATGGCCGCCGATGGCCTGCCCCGCGCCGGCACGCCGGGCTTCGCCCAGCTTTCGGGCAATTTCAGTTTCGATGACCGCCAGGGCACGGCGCGCGTGGACAGCACCGATGCCGCGCTGATGTTCCCCGGCGTGTTCGAAGAGCCGCGCATCCCGTTCGACGAACTGCGCGGCGAGATCCGCTGGACGCAGGACGCCGGCAAGCTCGCCGTGCACACCGATGGCGTGCGCTTTGCCAACGCCGACACGGCCGGCACGGTGCGCGGCACCTGGCGCGCCGGCGGCGACGGCAACGGCGGCATCGCCGATCTTTCAGGCGAACTGGACCGCGCGCTGGCCAACCGCATCGTCCGCTACCTGCCGCTGACGCTGCCCAGCACACGCGATTACCTGGGCGGCGCGCTGGTCGGCGGCGAGGCCACCGGCGCCAAGTTCCTGATCAAGGGCGACCTGTCCCACTTCCCGTTCCATCCGCCGTTCCAGAAGGCGGGGGACTTCCGCGCCGAGATTCCGGTGCAGAACGTGAGCTACCAGGTGGCACCGCACGAGACCGGGCCGAACGTGACTGGTGGCGTGAATGGCAACGGCCACGGCAAGGCCAACGCCGGCACGGCCTGGCCCGACTTCACCGACATCCAGGGCAATGTGATGTTCGAGCGCGGCAGCCTGACGTTCCTGGCCAAACGGGCGGCGGTGCGCGGCGTGCCGGGCGTGGTGCTCCAGAACGTCAACGGCCGCATCGACGATCTGAGCGACCATGGCCACCTGATGATCGACGGCATGGCCAACGGGCCGGTGCAGAGCTTCCTGCGCTTCATCGCCAATACCCCGGTCAAGGGCTGGACCGGAAACGTGACGGAAAATTCACATGCACCCGGTCAGGGCGACCTGAAGCTGAAGCTTGACCTGCCGCTGCACCACGCGGCCGGCACCAAGGTGGACGGCCAGTTCCGCTTCCCCGGCAACGATGTGACGCTGTTCCCGGAACTGCCCACGCTTTATGGTGCGACGGGCGTGGTGGCGTTCGACGAGCACGGCTTCCGGCTCGACAACGTGCGCGGCCGCTTCCTTGGCGGCGAGACGCGGATCGGGGGCGGTACCCAGTCCGATGGCGCCACGCGCGTGACCGTGGGCGGCACCGCCACGGCGGCCGGCCTGCGCGAAGCGCTGGCCGCGGCGGGCAGCAACGCCGGCACGCATATGGAAGGTGCCACGGCCTACAACGCCGAGATCGGCATCCGCGACAAGCATCTCCAGATCCAGGTGGGCTCCAGCCTCGTCGGCATGGCGCTGAACCTGCCGGCGCCGCTGGTCAAGACGGCGGCCCAGGAAATGCCGCTGCGCTTCGACCTGCGCCCCACTACGGCGGCGGCCCGCGCCGGGCAGGACGACCTGACCGTGCAACTCGGCAACGCGGTGGCGGCGCGCTATGTCCTGCGGCGCGGCGCAGAGGGCCTGGAGGTCATCTCGGGCGGCATCGGCGTGGGCCAGCCGGCGCCGCAGCCGGCCAGCGGCGTCACGGCAGCGCTGACCGCCGAGCGGCTCGACGTCGATGCCTGGCGCAACGCGCTGGGCGGCACGGTGCCAACGCCGGCCGCGCCGGGCCGCGACAACCCGAACAACATCGAACGCAACTCGCCATTCCTGCCCGAGCGCGTCACCGTGCGCGCCAAGACGCTCGATGCGTTCGGGCGCAGCCTCGACGACGTCTCCCTCGACGCCAACCGCGAGGGCAGCGGCTGGAACGCGCAGATGACGTCGCGCCAGATCGCCGGCACGGCGCAGTGGCGGCGCGATGCCAACACGCCGTCCGGCGCGCTGTCCGTGCGGCTGTCGCGGCTGGACTTCCCCGAGGCCGCCGATGACGGCCACGCCACCGACACCATGGCGCGCAATATCGAGGAACTGCCCGCGCTGGACCTCGTGGCGGAGAAGTTCGTGCTGCGCGGCAAGGATTTCGGCAAGCTGGAAGTCAAGGCGCACACCAGCCACGCCGGCAACGAGCCGGTCTGGACGCTGGACAACCTCACCATCGAGCAACCGGGCGCCACGCTGACCGGCAACGGCACCTGGCGCGTGCCGCGCCGCCTGCGCGATGCAGTGGCGAGCAGCACCGCCTCCCCCACCGAGGGCCGTCGCACGCTGCTGAACTTCAAGCTGGACATCCGCGACGCCGGCGACGTGCTGGACCGCATGGGCATGGCGCACACGCTGCGCGACGGCAAGGGGGCGTTCGAAGGCCGCATCGCGTGGCGCGGCTCGCCGCTGTCGATCGACTATCCGTCGCTGTCCGGCCGGCTCTCGCTGAAGCTGGAGAACGGCCAGATCCTCAGCGTGGAGCCGGGCGCCGCACGCCTGCTGGGCGTGCTGAGCCTGCAAAGCCTGCTGAAGTTCGCGACACTCGATTTCCGCAGCCTGTCCAACCGGGGCGTGGTGTTCGACGACCTGACCGGCAGCGGCACGATCGAGAACGGCGTCGGCAAGATCGACGAATTCCAGCTCAAGAGCAGCCAGATGATGGCGTCGATGACCGGCACGGCCAACCTGCTGCGCGAGACGCAGGACCTCCAGGTTTCGGTGGTGCCGCGCATCAACGCCACGACCACCTCGGTGGCGGCCGCGTTCATCAATCCGGTGCTCGGCATCGGCACGCTGGCCGCCCAGCTGCTGTTCGCGGACGAGTTCTCCAAGGTGTTCACGCTGCACTATCACGTGTCCGGGTCGTGGGCCGATCCCAAGATCACGAAAGTGGAGGACAATAAGCCCCGACAGCCGTCGATCCAGGACCGCGCGACCGAGTTCCTCCGCTAGGAACGGGCTCGCCGCCCCGACACAGGACGCCTCACGATGACCGCTTCCGCCGCTTCCGCCGCACCCGCCGCCCCGTTCCGCGTCGCCGCCGTGCAGACCGTGACGGGCACGTCGCTCGATGCCAACCTCGCCCGCGCCGACGCGCTGATCGCCGAGGCCGTGCGCGGCGGCGCCGAACTGGTGCTGCTGCCCGAGTACTTCTGCATGATGGGCCGGCAGGAGACCGACAAGGTGGCGATTCGCGAGCAGGACGGCGACGGCCCGGTGCAGCGCTTCCTGGCCGATGCCGCGCGGCGCCACCGCGTGTGGCTGGTGGGCGGCACGCTGCCGCTGCACTGCGGCGACGAAGGCCGGGTCTACAACACCTCGCTTGCCTTCGACCCGCGCGGCGAGCGCGTGGCGCGCTACGACAAGATCCACCTGTTCGGCTTCACCAAGGGCACCGAAAGCTACGACGAGTCCCGCACCATCCTGGCCGGCACCGAGCCGGTGGCGTTCGAGGCGCCGTGCGGCCGCGTGGCAATGTCGGTCTGCTACGACCTGCGCTTCCCCGAGCTATACCGCCATCTGGCCGCCGGCGGCGGCACGAGCTTGATTCTGATGCCGGCCGCCTTCACCTACACCACGGGCCAGGCGCACTGGGAGATCCTGCTGCGGGCCCGGGCGATCGAGAACCAGTGCTATGTGCTGGCTGCGGCACAGGGCGGCAAGCACGAAAACGGCCGCCGCACGTGGGGCCACACGATGCTGGTCGATCCGTGGGGCGAGGTGCTCGGCGTGCTGCCCGAGGGCGAGGGCGTGGTGGCCGGCGTGATCGACCCGGCGCGGCTGGCGGAAGTCCGTCAGAACCTGCCGGCGCTGCGGCATCGGGTGCTGTAGCATCTACCCCAACGACTACGATCTGAAGCCGGCCCGTGCCGGCTTCAATGAATGCTGAAAGGACAATCATGAACGCCGGTGATCTCGGAATCCGCAACCTGGCCACGGCGCAGCAGCTGCTGCTGGCGCCGTATGGGCTCGACGAGGCCAAGCTCCAGCGCGTGCTGGCCGACATCTTCACGCACAAGGTCGACTATGCCGACCTGTACTTCCAGTACACGCGCAATGAGGCGTGGAGCCTGGAGGAAGGCATCGTCAAGTCGGGCAGCTTCAGCATCGACCAGGGCGTGGGCGTGCGCGCCGTGTCCGGCGACAAGACCGCGTTCGCGTATTCGGACGACATCAGCCTGCCGGCGCTGTCGCAGGCCGCGGCGGCCACGCGCACCATCGGCAAGAGCGGCAGCGGCCGCGTGAAGGTGGCCGGCGCGCTGGCCTCCCAGACCGGGCGCAACCTCTATACGCCGAACGATCCGCTCGACTCGATGACCGCCACCGAGAAGGTGGCGCTGCTGGAGCGCATAGAGAAGATGGCGCGCGCCAAGGACCCGCGCGTGGTGCAGGTCATGGCCGGGCTGGCCGGCGAATACGACGTGGTGCTCGTGGCACGCAGCGACGGCGTGATCGCCGCCGATGTGCGGCCGCTGGTGCGCGTGTCGGTCACGGTGATCGCCGAGCAGAACGGGCGGCGCGAGGTAGGTTCCTCGGGCGGCGGCGGCCGCTATGCCTACGGCTACTTCAGCGACGAACTGCTGGCCAAGTATGTCGACGAAGCGGTGGCGTCGGCGCTGGTGAACCTGGAGGCGCGCCCCGCCCCGGCCGGCGCGATGACCGTGGTGCTCGGCCCGGGCTGGCCTGGCGTGCTGCTGCACGAAGCCGTCGGCCACGGGCTGGAGGGCGATTTCAACCGCAAGGGCTCGTCGGCCTTCGCCGGCCGCATGGGCGAGCGCGTGGCGGCCAAGGGCGTGACCGTGGTCGATGACGGCACGCTGGCCAACCGGCGCGGCTCGCTGAACCTCGACGACGAGGGCAACCCGACGCAATGCACCACGCTGATCGAGGACGGCATCCTGCGTGGCTACATCCAGGACACGCTCAATGCGCGCCTGATGAAGATGCCGGTCACCGGCAACGCCCGCCGCGAGAGCTACGCCGCCCTGCCGATGCCGCGCATGACCAACACCTACATGCTGAACGGCGACAAGGACCCGGCGGAGATCATCGCCAGCGTGAAGCGCGGCCTGTACGCGGTGAACTTCGGCGGCGGCCAGGTGGACATCACCAACGGCAAGTTCGTGTTCTCGGCCAGCGAGGCCTACCTCATCGAGGATGGCAAGATCACCACGCCGGTCAAGGGCGCGACGCTGGTCGGCAACGGCCCCGAATCGCTCAAGGACGTGACCATGATCGGCAACGACATGCGCCTGGACTCGGGCGTGGGCGTATGCGGCAAGGAAGGCCAGAGCGTGCCGGTGGGCGTGGGCCAGCCGACGTTGCGGATCGAGAACATGACCGTGGGCGGCACCGCCTGAGGCCAGGAACTGATCCGAGATCGATGGCGGCGGCATGCCATTTTTGGTGAAATCTGTTGCGATTCCACGCGATTGACGCTTGCCATCGATCTTGAAAAGCGATATAAAGATGCTTCGTTGTCGGGCGTGTGGCGATTGCGAGCCATGATTTGAGGGATAGCCGCGCAATTAAATGCCTTTTCAACACGCACCACAGCATAAATTCGACGCATCACCCAGATTCCGACACAAGCTGACCCGAAACACCGCCATGTCCGCCAAGTTTTACTTTTACTTTTTTAGCGATCTCGCACCGCTGGCGGATGGAGAGGGACAGTTGTAAGCAGCCCGAAATTCAGAAAAAGCCGCCAGCGAACCTGGCGGCTTTTTTTATCCCCGCCACGGCCGCGTCGCAACCCACCACCAGACTAACGACCTCACAAAGACCCGGAGCCATCATGTTGAAGAACACCGACGACCTGCGTATTCGCGAACTCAAGGAACTGTTGCCGCCCGCGCACCTGATCCGCGAGTTCGCCTGCTCGGAGGCAGCGTCCGACGTGATCTACGGTGCTCGCCAGGCCATGCATCGCATCCTGCACGGCATGGACGACCGCCTGATCGTCATCATCGGACCCTGCTCCATTCACGACACGCGCGCCGCGCTGGAATACGCCAAGATGCTCAAGGTGCAGCGCGACCGCTTCGCCAACGAGCTGGAAGTGGTGATGCGGGTCTATTTCGAGAAGCCGCGCACCACGGTGGGCTGGAAGGGGCTGATCAACGACCCGCACATGGACGGCAGCTTCAAGATCAACGACGGCCTGCGCACCGCGCGCGAGGTGCTGCTGAACATCAGCGAGCTGGGCGTGCCGACCGGCACCGAGTACCTCGACATGATCAGCCCGCAATACATTGCCGACCTGGTCAGCTGGGGCGCGATCGGCGCCCGGACCACGGAATCGCAGGTGCACCGCGAGCTGGCATCGGGGCTGTCGTGCCCGGTGGGCTTCAAGAACGGCACCGACGGCAACGTCAAGATTGCCGTCGATGCGATCAAGGCCGCCTCGCAGCCGCACCATTTCCTGTCGGTGACCAAGGGCGGCCATTCGGCCATCGTGTCGACCTCCGGCAACGAGGACTGCCACATCATCCTGCGCGGCGGCAAGACGCCGAACTATGACGCCGCCAGCGTGCAGGAAGCGTGCGACGCCATCTCGAAGGCCGGCCTGGCCGCGCGGCTGATGATCGATGCCTCGCACGCCAACAGCAGCAAGAAGCACGAGAACCAGATCCCGGTCTGCGAGGACATCGGCCGCCAGATCGGCGGGGGCGACCAGCGCATCGTCGGCGTGATGGTGGAGTCGCACCTCGTGGCCGGCCGCCAGGACCACGTGCAGGGCACCCCGGTGGAGAACCTGACCTACGGCCAGTCCGTGACCGATGCCTGCATCGGCTGGGACGACTCCGTGACCGTGCTCGAAACCCTGGCCAACGCGGTGAAGCAGCGCCGCCTGGTCACCGGCAGCGGCAACTGACGCTACGGTAGCCACCGCAGCGCCGGCGCAACAAAAAGCCGCTTCCTCGGAAGCGGCTTTTTTACATCCCCGCGCGGGGCTTACTTCTTCAGGACCAGGTCGCCGGGCAGCGACTCGATATACGCGGCGATGTCCTTCAACTCCTTGCGCGTGAACGGGCGCGGCTTGCCGTTCTTGTCGGTCACGGCCGGGTTGGCGTTGACCTGGCCGGCCATGATCGCGTTGGTACGGCCCACCAGCGGGTTGCCGCTGATCTGGTACGACACCAGTGCGTGGTAGAGGTAGTCCGCATGCTGGCCAGCCAGCTTGGGATAGTCGGGCGTGATCGGAGCGTTCATGCCCGCGCCGTGGCAGGCCACGCAGGCGCCCTTCTCCACCAGTGCCTTGCCGGCGGCGATGTCGGCGGCGGCGGCCGGGAGGGTGGCAGCGCCCAGCACGAGCGCGCCCACCGCGAATCGGAGCTTGTTCAGCGTCATCAGCGTCTTCATGTCTCTGAGCCTCTTACTTCAGCGTGTTGTTCTTGGTATCGGCCTTCTGCTGCGAGTAGTAGGCCGCCACGTCTGCAATGTCCTTGTCCGAGAGGCTCGCGGCAATCCCCCGCATCGTCGGATGCTTGCGATCGCCCTTCTGATAGCTCTTGAGCGCGTTTTCAATGTACTTGGCGGACTGGCCGCCCAGCATCGGTACTTCGTATGTCTCCGGGAACGATGCACGGTAGCCCGGAATGCCGTGGCAACCAATGCACATTGCAACCTTGTCCTTGGCAGTGTCCACATTGCCCTTTGCGTCCTGGGCCTGCGCAGCCGTTGCGGCCGCGCCCAACACCACCATCGTGAGGAGCTTTTTCATTGTCTTTAGATGATTGGGAAGTGTTAAACCGTGCGTGACCTGCCCTGCTGGCCGGAGACGGTTTGGGAACGGGGGTGGGGATGCAATCGCGGAAAAGCGTTGTGGATGTGCCGCGGGTGCTCTGACACCATTCTGCAACCATCTCGCGCTTGTTGCCGGCACCGGGGGATCTGCCATGACAACGGGCAGACTGCCGGGCATGTGGGAACTTGACTTTGGGGGCGCGTCAAACCGGCGCATTGTACCGCAGGCGACACGTGGCAGTCCAGACGACCGGCCCCGGGTGTCCCCCACTAAACGCGAATCGGTTTCTGCTTTTATACTGGCCCATTCCGCCTAAAACAGGTTGCCTCATGTCCACGTCCGCCAACGCCAATCCGTCTCCGTCCACGCGCTTCGAGGGCAGCGCCCAGTACGTTGCCACCGATGACCTGAAACTGGCCGTCAACGCCGCCCGCACGCTGCAGCGGCCGTTGCTGATCAAGGGCGAGCCCGGCACCGGCAAGACCATGCTGGCCGAGGAAGTGGCGGCCGCGCTGGGCATGCCGTTGTTGCAATGGCACATCAAGTCGACCACCAAGGCCCAGCAGGGCCTGTACGAGTACGACGCGGTGTCGCGCCTGCGCGACTCCCAGCTCGGCGACGACAAGGTCCACGACATTCGCAACTACATCGTCAAGGGCGTGCTCTGGCAGGCCTTCGAGGCCGACGAGCCCGTGGTGCTGCTGATCGACGAGATCGACAAGGCCGACATCGAGTTCCCGAACGACCTGCTGCGCGAACTGGACCGCATGGAGTTCTACGTCTACGAGACGCGCGAGTTGATCCGGGCCAGGCACCGCCCGATGGTCATCATCACCTCGAACAACGAGAAGGAGCTGCCGGACGCCTTCCTGCGCCGCTGCTTCTTCCACTACATCAAGTTCCCCGACGCGGACACCATGCAGCAGATCGTGGACGTCCACTACCCGGGCATCAAGCGCGAGCTGGTGGCCGCCGCGCTGGACGCGTTCTACGAGATGCGCAACCTGCCGGGGCTGAAGAAGAAGCCGAGCACGTCCGAGCTGATCGACTGGCTCAAGCTGCTGATGGCAGAGGACATTCCCGCCGAAGCGCTGCGCAGCCCCGACCGCAAGGCCGCGATTCCGCCGCTGCACGGCGCGCTGCTGAAGAACGAGCAGGACGTGCACCTGTTCGAGCGCCTGGTGTTCATGAACCGCGCGAACCGCTGATCCGCATGGCTTTCGTCCAACCCGTCACGCTGACCGGGCGCCACGCCACGCTCGAACCGCTCTCGCCCGACCACGCCGCCGGCCTGCGCGAAGCCGCCACCGACGGCGAACTGCACCGGCTCTGGTACACCAGCGTGCCGACGCCCGAGGGCATGGAGGCCGAGATCCGGCGCCGCCTGGACCTCCAGGCGCGCGACCTGATGCAGCCGTTCGCCGTGCGCGACGCCGCCGGCCGGCTGGCCGGCATGACCACCTATATGAATGTCGACGGCGCCAACCGGCGTGTGGAAATCGGCTCGACCTGGTACGCGCGCCGCGTGCAGCGCACCGGGCTGAATACCGAATGCAAGCTGATGCTGCTGCGCCACGCGTTCGAGACGCTCGACTGCATCGCCGTGGAATTCCGCACGCACTGGATGAACCACCAGAGCCGCGCCGCCATCGCCCGCCTGGGCGCCAAGCAGGACGGCGTGCTGCGCAGTCACTCGCGCATGCCGGACGGCTCGCTGCGCGACACGGTGGTGTTCTCCATCATCGCCAGCGAATGGCCCACCGTGCGCGCGCACCTGCAGTTCCAGCTCGAGCGGCCGCGCTGATCGCAGCCAGACACCAAGGGAAATGCGATGCTGATCGACTTCTTCTTCTCGCTGCGGCACGCCAAGCTGCCGGTCTCGGTCAAGGAATACCTGACCATGCTGGAGGCCCTGCGCGCGCAGGTCATCTCGCCGTCGATCGACGAGTTTTACTACCTGTCGCGCATGACGCTGGTCAAGGACGAAAAGCACTTCGACAAGTTCGACCAGACCTTCGCCGCCTATTTCAAGGGCGTGGAGAACCTGGTGGACTGGAAGAGCGACATCCCGCTCGACTGGCTCCAGAAGACGCTCGAGCGCGAGCTGTCCGCCGAGGAAAAAGCCAAGATCGAGGCCATGGGCGGGTTGGACAAGCTCATGGAACGCCTGAAGCAGCTGCTGGAAGAGCAGAAGGAAAAGCACGAGGGCGGCAACAAGTGGATCGGCACGGGCGGCACCTCGCCGTTCGGCCATGGCGGCTATAACCCGGAAGGCATCCGCATCGGCGGGCCGTCCAAGGGCAACCGCACCGCGATCAAGGTCTGGGAAGCGCGCGCCTACAAGGACTACGACGACCAGGTGGAGCTGGGCACGCGCAACATCAAGGTGGCACTGCGCCGCCTGCGCCGCTTCGCGCGGGAGGGGGCCGACACCGAACTGGACCTCGACGACACGATCCACTCCACGGCCGCCAACGCCGGCCTGCTCGACATCAAGCTGCGGCCGGAGCGCCACAACAAGGTCAAGGTGCTGATGCTGATGGACGTCGGCGGCTCGATGGACGATCACATCAAGCGCGTGGAGGAACTGTTCTCGGCCACCAAGACTGAGTTCAAGCACCTCGAGTACTACTACTTCCACAACTGCCTGTACGACTACGTGTGGAAGAACAACCGGCGCCGCCATGCCGAGAAGATCGCCACCTGGGACCTGATCCACAAGTACACGCCGGACTACAAGGTGATCTTCGTCGGCGATGCCACGATGAGCCCCTATGAGATTCTTCAGCCGGGCGGCTCGGTCGAGTACAACAACCCCGAGGCCGGCGCGGTGTGGCTGAACCGGATGATCGAGCAGTTCCCGCGCTTTGTCTGGCTCAACCCGGAGCCGGAGGGGCTGTGGCAGTACCGGCAGTCCATCACGGTGATCAACCAGATCATGAAGAACCGGATGTATCCGGTGACGCTCGCCGGGCTGGAACAGGCGATGAAGGTGCTGTCGAAGTAGTCCCGGCGCGGCCTTTCCGCCTCACGCCACCACGTCCACCCCTTCCATCACCCACTCCCGGAACGTCTGCAGCGCCGGCAGGTGCGCCTTCTGTTCCGGGTAGCACAGGTAGTAGCCCTTCTTCGCCAGCACGCGCGCCGGATGGGCGACGACCAGCGTGCCGGTGGCCAACTCCTCCTCGATCAGGCAGCGCGGAATCAGCGCGATACCCAGCCCTGACACCGCCGCCTGCGTGAGCAGGGAGAACTGGTCGAAGCGGGCGCCGCTCCAGGCCTGCCGGGTGGAAACGCCCAGCTCGGACAGCCAGTCTGGCCACGCCTCGGGCACCGTGGTGTGGTGCAACAGCGGGTAGCGCAGCAGGGCCGCCGGCGTGCGCGCCACCCCGTCAGGCTCCAGGGCGAGCAGGCCGGGCCGGCACACCGGCAGCACCTCGCGGCCGGTCATATAGTCGGCCAGGCTCCCCGGCCAGACGCCATCGCCAAAACGAATCGCCGCATCAAGATCGGGCTGGGAAAAATCGTAGCCCTGGGCATGGGGCACAAATTCCAGCGTGACTTCCGGGTGCCGGGCGAAGAACTGCGGCAGGCGCGGTATCAGCCACTTGGCGCCGAGCGTGGGCATGCTGGCGATATGGAGGATGCCGCCGCGCCCCTGTCGGGCGATCAACTCCACACTGGCGGCCTCGATCTCGTTGAGGCTCGGGCGGATGCGCTCCAGATAGCGCTCGCCCGCGTCGGTCAGCATCAGCCGCTGGCGGACACGCTCGAACAGTTCCACCCCCAGGAACGCTTCCAGACTGCGCACCTGCTTGCTCACGGCTCCTTGTGTGACGTGCAGATCACTCGCGGCAACGGTAAAGCTGTTGTGGCGCGCCGCTGCTTCAAAGGCCTGCAACTCCGTCATCGACGGACATAAGCGGCGCATGCTTCACCTCCCAAATCTGACCCCCTTCAATACCAATTGGAATGATCCGGGGATTTTATTTCGTTTGCCAGTCCATTGCACGCACGCGCAGAATCGGAAAAACCGTTCTTTTCGATCTCTTCCCCTCTTTCCCCTCTTTCCCTCCTCGGAATCGACCTGATGCAACGCCGTCCCCTGCTCCAAGCCATCGCCGCCGCCACTGCCTTTGCGGCCGCTGGCCTGACCCTGCCCGCCTTTGCCCAGGGCACCTATCCGACCAAGCCGATCACGCTGGTCGTGCCGTTCCCGGCCGGTGGCACCACCGACATCGTGGCCCGCATCGTCGCCGACAAGCTGGGCCAGCAACTGGGCCAGGCCGTGGTCGTGGATAACCGCGGCGGCGCCGGCGGCAGCATCGGCACGGGCTACCTCGCCAAGGCCGCGCCGGACGGCTACACGCTGGGCATCGCCACCGCCTCGACCCACGGCATCAACCCGGCCGTGTACCCGCGCCTGCAATACGACGCCACCAAGGACTTCACCACCATCACGAACCTGGCTTCGGTGCCGAACGTGATGAGCATCCACCCGGGCGTGAAGGCCACCGACATGAAGTCGTTCATCGCGCTGGCCAAGGCCGAGCCGAACAAGATGGCCTATGGCTCGGCCGGCAACGGCAGCGTCTCGCACATGATGGGCGAACTGTTCAAGATGAGCAGCCACACCGAACTGCTGCACGTGCCGTACAAGGGCGTGGGCCCGGCGCTGAACGACGCGCTGGCCGGCCAGGTGCAGGTGCTGTTCGACAACCTGCCCTCCTCGCTGCCGTTCATCGAAGGCGGCAAGCTCCGCGCGCTGGCCGTGGCCGCGCCGAAGCGCGTGGCTGCCCTCCCCAACGTGCCGACCTTCGCCGAACTGGGCCTGGGCGAAGTGAATGACTCCGCATGGTTCGGCCTGATCGCCCCGGCCAAGCTGCCGGCCGACATCCAGGCCAAGCTGAACGCCGCCGCCATCAAGGTGCTGGCCATGCCGGAAGTCAAGGCCAAGCTCGAGAAGCTCGGCGCCACCCCGGTGGGCGACACCCCGGCGCAGTTCGCCAAGCAGATTTCCACCGAAGTGGCCAAGAACAAGCGCGTGGCAGCCGCCGCCAAGATCTCCCTGGACTAAACCTCGGAACAAACCCAGGCAAAGCATGACTGAAGCAGACCGAAAGACCGCGGAAAGCCCGTACTTCCTGCACATGCCGGAAGGCGAGAGCAGCCCGCTCTTTCTAGATTCCCCGCACAGCTGCACCACGTACCCGGCGGACTTCCGCTACGCCGGCAACCTGCCCCTGCCGCTGCTGCGGCAGGCGGAAGACACCTTCGTGGATGCGCTCTACGCCGACGCCCCCGGACGCGGCATCCCGCTGCTCTGCGCCGGCTTTCCGCGCAGCTACCTCGACGCCAACCGTGGCCTGGAGGAGATCGACGAAGTCCTGCTGGACACGCCGTGGCCCGGCGCCAAGCAGGAAACTTCCAAGACCCGCCTCGGCAAGGGCCTGGTCTGGCGCGTGCTGGACACCGGCGAGCCGATCTACGACCGCAAGCTTGGCGTGGCCGAACTCCAGGCCCGCATCGACCGTTACTACGTGCCCTACTACGCCCAGCTGCAACGGCTGGCGGACGCGGGCGTGGCGCGCCACGGCAAGGTCTGGCACATCAACTGCCATTCCATGCCGAGCGAGGCCGCCCAGTACGCGACCGAGCACCCGGGCCTGCAACACCCGGACTTCGTAGTAGGCGACCGTGACGGCACCACCTGCGACACGCGCTTCACCGACCGTGTGGAAGGCGTGCTCAAGGAGATGGGTTACGACGTCTGGCGCAACCATCCGTACAAGGGCGTGGAGATCGTGCGGGTGGTGGGCCAGCCCCAGGCCAACCGCAACAGCCTGCAGCTTGAGATCAATCGCAAGCTGTACATGGACGAAGTGGGCCTGGCGCCCAACGCCGGCTTCGACAAGCTCAAGCGCGACCTCAACGCGCTGATGGACGACCTCCTGCGCTTCACGCGCACCGCCTGAGGTCTCCGCCAAGGTCAGCCCTGACCGTTCCCGCCCGCGCTCGCGGGCGGGGATCATTCCATCGCGTGCACTGCCTCGGGGTTCGCCTGACTTGCGCCGCGTGCGCCTTTTCTGATATTGCAACGACCCCGATCCCGCATGAACGCTGCGTGATCACGGCGGTTGTGCTGCGGTTACGCGCAATTAGAACGGAACGTAACAACATTTCGGAACTTTGCCGCGGGGCTTTCCTCTATCATGGCAATCCTTCGCCAACCCTCCTTGCTGAATAAGCAAAGACGATCCCGTGATCCGACGAATTTCCGAACTGTTTGGTGGCCGGCTGTGCATGCTGACCGCCGCAGTGGCAGGCGCGCTGGCCCTCGCCGGGTGCGCCACCGCACCGGGCGATGAGGCCACCGACACCGCCGCCCCGGGCGCCACACCCGCCGCCACCGGCACTGCTCCCGCTTCCGCCACACCGGCCGTCAAGCCGCCCCCCGTCGTCAATACCAACCCGCCGACCAAGACCGTGACGTTGCCCGACAAGGGCCGCGTGAGCCTGGCCGAGTACCGGACCCGGATGCGCGAACAACTGATGAAGACCGAGAACGCAACGGCCAGCGTGGCCGATTGCGCCGCGCATGCCAGCTGGGTGGTGCCACGCTCGGCCACCTTTGACGCGCTCAAGATCCCCACCGGCGCACTGAGCAACGGACAGGCCACGGTGGAGCCGTGGAGCGGCCGGTTCTCGCAGGGCAAGCAGGCCGTGCCGGTGAATTCGGTGGTGACGTTCGCGGCCTCCGCCCACAAGCGTGTCGGCGAGGCGCAATGGCAACCCGTGCGGGTGCGCTGTGGCTATGACGAGGGAATGATGCTGGCCTACGAGCTGCTCGACAGCAACGGCGACGTGATTGCCGAGCCGGCCGCCGCGCCGGCCGTGGCCACGCCGACGGCGACCTCGAAGAAGAAGGGCAAGAGCAGCGCCAAGGCGTCGACATCGTCATCGAAGTCGACAAAATCGACGACGAAGACGTCAACCAAGACGAAGAAGAAGCATTAAGCGCAGGATGCCCCCCCGCCCGCTTGCGGGGAGGGGAGCAAGCCCTTATTCCAGATACTCCAGCACCGCCTGGAGCATCGCCGTGCCCAGCAGCGCGCTTTTCGCGCCATTCCACCCCACCACGGGGTCGGGTAGGTCGGCGTTGTCCTTGAACGGCATCTCCAGCGTCAGCGCCAGGCACCCGAAGGTGTGGCCGATGTACTTCGACGCCAGCTTCAGCGCGTCCGCGTTGTACTTGCTGGCCGCGTAGCCGTGTACGTCCTGGAAGTCCGGCGTGGCGCGCTTGAAGGCTTCGATAAAGCGCGCCTGCTGCTCGCGCTGCGCATCGGTGAAGCCCGGCAGCATCTCGCTCCCGGCCACGAAGTTGTAGGGCAGCCCTTCATCGCCGTGGATGTCGAAGAACAAATCCACGCCGGTGGCCTCGATGGCGCGGCGCACGTGCCACACCTCGGGGCTGGTTTCCAGGCTCGGCTGCATCCACTCGCGATTCAGGTTCGCGCCAGCGGCATTGGTGCGCAGGTTGCCTCGCGCGGAACCGTCCGGATTCATGTTCGGCACGATGTGAAACACCGCCCGGTCCAGCAGCTTGCGGGCCACCGGATCGCCAGCCCACATGCCGGTGCCGGTCAGCCGCTGGAGCACCCCTTCGCAGAACCATTCGGCCATGCTCTCGCCCGGATGCTGGCGGGCGATCATCCAGACCGTCTTCTTGCCCGGCCCCGGCTGGCCCACGGTCACGCAGGTCAGGTCGCGGCCATCGACGGTGCTGCCCAGGTGCGACAGCCGCGCCAGCGGCGAGCGCTGGCACGTGGCCAGCAGCGACAGGTGGCGCTCCTCGGGATACGGTTCGAAATAGGCCAGCCACACGCTGTCGTGCTCGGGCGTGAACTCGACGGTCAGCGTGCCGCCGTCATAGCGCGTGGGCACGCGGAACCAGTGCGCGCGGTCGTAAGACGCCACCGCACGATAGTCGCGCCAGCCATCGGGATAGGTGCACTCGCCGGCGTTCAGGAACTGGAGCCGGCACGCCTGCCCCGCTGCCCCTTGCAGCCGGAAATGGAACCACTGGCGGAAATCGGCGTGGGAGTCGGCGCGGATGCGCAGGCGGATGTCGTCGGCACGGTCCAGCGCCTCGACTTCGACCGCACCGGAATCGAACAGCGTGGAGATATGCAGGGCTGAGGTCATGGGAATCGGGTTCTCCAGTCAGCGATCGGTCTATATCAGTCTTCCAGGCGGCGGCGGAACACCCAGCGGGTGTCGTCCGACGCGGCCTTGTCGTAGGCGTAGCCGTCCTCGGCGAAGCGCTTGAGCTTGCTGGCCTCGGTCACGCGGTGTGTCACCGCGTAGCGCGCCATGGTGCCCCGGGCGCGCTTGGCGTGGAACGAGATGATCTTGTAGCGGCCGCCCTTCCAGTCCTCGAACACGGGCGTGATCACGCGCGCGGCAAGCACCTTGGGTCGTACAACCTTGAAATATTCCTCGGAGGCGAGGTTCACGAGCGTGGCCGGGCCCTCGTGCTTGAGGTCGGCCATGTCCTTGTTGATAAGGGCCGTGACATCGTCGCCCCAGAACGCGTAGAGGTCCTTGCCGGCCGCGTTGTCCAGCCGCGTGCCCATTTCCAGCCGGTACGGCTGCATCCAGTCCATCGGGCGCAGCACGCCATACAGGCCGGAGAGGATGCGAATGTGCTTCTGGGCGAACGCGAGGTCGTCGGTGGACAGCGAATTCGCGTCCAGGCCATCGTAAACATCGCCATTGAAGGCCAGCACCGCCTGCTTGCTGTTGGCCGCCGTGAACTCGGAACTCCAGTCCGCGTAGCGGGTGACGTTGAACACGGCGAGCTTGTCGGAGATGTCCATCAGCGCGGCCACGTCCTGCGGCGCCAGCCGGCGCAGGCGCTCGATCAGCGTGGCGGAACGGTCGATAAAACGCGGCATCGTGTGGGTCTTGATGCGCGGGGGTGTCTCGTAATCCAACGACTTGGCAGGAGACAGAACGATGAGCATGGCAAAATCGCGGGCAGGAACAAAGACCAGATTGTAGCGAATGCCCACAGACACCACCGCCGGCGCCCCTTGCGTCGCTTTTGCCGCCCCGCCGCCCCGCGTGGTACTCGACTCCAATATCTGGGTCGACCTGCTCGTCTTCCAGGACCCCCACGTGGCGCCGATCCGCGCCGCGCTGGACGCCGGGACCATCGCCCCGGTGATCCGCGCCGACTGCCGGGAGGAGCTGCGCCGGGTGCTGGCCTACCCGCAATTCGCGCGGTTTTCGGTCGATATCGATGCCGCGCTGGCCCAGGTGGACCGGCTCGCCACGCTCGAACCCGCCCCGGACCAGACCGACTTCGACGCCGTACGGCTGCCCAAGTGCCGCGACACCGACGACCAGAAGTTCATCGAACTGGCGCATTTCGCGCGCGCCGCGCTGCTGGTGTCCAAGGACAAGGCGGTGCTGAAGCTCAGGAGCCGCCTGCGCCGCATGAGCGGCGTGGAGATCCTGCCGCCGCCGGCCTTCGCCGCCTGGCTGGCTGCGGCGACCGAGGCTGCCACTGCCGGCGCCGATCCCGCTAGAATGACCGGCTTGTCCTGAACCCGCCCTAACCTGCCACCTTCCCGCGCCATGTCCGCAGAATCCTCGCTCGCACCCCTGACCCCGCCGCTGTCGCGCCTGCCCAAGGTCGGCACAACCATCTTTACCGTGATGTCGGCGCTGGCCGCCGAGATGAACGCCGTCAACCTCGGCCAGGGTTTCCCGGATTTCGACTGCGACGCGCGCATCGTCGACGCCGTGGCCCACGCCATGCGCACCGGCCACAACCAGTACCCGCCGATGGCCGGCGTGCCTGCGCTGCGCCAGGCCATCGCCGGCAAGATCGCCACGCTGTACGACCACACCTACGACTGGAATACGGAAATTACGATCACGGCCGGCGCCACGCAGGGCATCCTGACGTCGATCCTGTGCGCGGTGCATCCGGGCGATGAAGTGATCGTGCTCGAGCCCTGCTACGACAGCTACCTGCCCGCCATCGAACTGGCCGGGGGCGTCGCAGTGCCCGTCACGCTTGAAGCGCCAGCGTTCCGCATCCCCTTCGACAAGCTCGCCGCCGCCATCACGCCCAAGACGCGGATGATCCTCATCAACACGCCGCACAACCCCACGGGGACCATCTGGCGTGCCGATGACATGCAGAAACTGGCCGATCTGCTAGCCGGCACGGACATCCTGCTGCTCTCGGACGAGGTGTACGAGCATATGGTCTACGACGGCCAGCGGCACGAGTCGGTCTCGCGTCATCCGGAACTGGCGCGCCGCAGCTTCGTGGTGTCGAGCTTCGGCAAGACCTATCACGTCACGGGCTGGAAGGTCGGCTACGTGGCCGCGCCGGCTGCGCTGTCGAACGAATTCCGCAAGGTCCACCAGTTCAACGTGTTCACGGTGAACACGCCGGTGCAGTTCGGGCTGGCCGACTACATGGCCGATCCGGCGCCCTACCTGGACCTCGCCGCCTTCTACCAGGCCAAGCGCGACTACTTCCGCACCGGGCTGGCCTCGACGCGCTTCAAGCTGCTGCCTTCGGACGGCACGTACTTCCAGTGCGTCGACTATTCGGCGATTTCCGATATGAGCGAAGCCGATTTTTCGATGTGGCTCACGCGCGAGATCGGCGTGGCCGCGATTCCGGTGTCGGCGTTCTATTCCCAACCGCGCGAATCGGGCGTGGTGCGGTTCTGCTTCGCCAAGAAGGAAGAGACGCTGAAGTTGGCGCTGGACCGGCTGGCTAAGATTTGAGGGGATTCCGGCAGCCCCGGGAACGAGGTGGGTTCCCGGGCTGCATGGGTTAGAAAGGAACGTACTCAGTAACAGGCGGCTCGAACGCGTAGCCTTGATCGGTCCAGCCGGACAAATCACCGCATTTCAGTTTGTAATTGCAGGCCGGAAACAGCTTTGCATCGCAGCGGAATACAAAGCATCGTTGGCCGGGTTGTACGACGCCCACTACTACGCCGTCCGGGAACCACTGCCCTTCGAAGTCCCGGTATAGCTTCACGGGCTCTTTGGCCACGTGAGGGACGATGGGAAGCTTGTATCCGAAGAGATAGCCAAGCGCCATTGTCACGGCAAGGCAAGCAGCGTGACGACCAGCCATGGGCGGGCCATTAGAACCATTCGCCCGAGCGCAGGTTCGGCTCGAAAGCGTCGGGGGAATCGGTCCAGCCTTCAATGTCTCCGCACCTGACCCGATAGTTCAGCATCATGACTTCCCAACCGACCTGAATGTAATGGCATCGGTCCCCGGGTTTCAATTCCCCTGCAACAGGGCCGGGTGGGTTATAGACCATCCCTTCAATAAACGTATAGAGCTTGACGGGCTGTGTGACGACGCGCTCCCTGAATGAAAGTCGATATCCAAAAAACTCGCAGTAAATCCAGAGCGTGGCAGCCGCGATACCGAGCAGCCACACGATCCACCACGGCCTTGCCTTACCAGTTTGCCGACGCGCCACCTTTCCTCCTTTCTTTCTGTTAGCTGGGCTCATACGGATCCAACTCCGGCTTGAAAGCGGACCCTTCCTCGGTCCAACCATCTAGATCCCCGCACATCACCCGGTACGTGTACATCATCTCCACGGCAATGCCGACTTGCACAAACCTGCATCGCGCGCCCTGTGAAATTTCTCCAACCAAGGGGTCAACCGGAGGCACCATCCCTTCGGGATTCCCGTAGATTGGAATGGACTTCGCCGCCACATGCGTTCTGATCGGTATTCGATAGCCATTGCAATATCCCAGGGCCAAGGAGATGCTGATCAATGCTGCAACGGACCATGGCCACGCCTTACCAGTTTGCCGACGCGCCACCTTCCCACCCCTTTTTGTAGATTCGTGTCTCAACGAGACGGTTTGATTTCTTCAGGACACCATGCAGTTCGGCCGGCGTGACAGGCGTCGCCTCACCGAAGCCGCGCGGATCACGCGCCATGATGCCGGCGAGTTCCAACACATCCGTGACGTTGGTGCTGCACGAATTGCTCCACAGGTGGTATGGCTTATCTTCCGCCACGCGCCGCTCCAGTTCGTCCTGAATGAGCTTCCTCTCGCGCGGAGACACCCACAAAAGGAACCCGACTCCAGTTCGATGTGGGCGCCCGCGCTCCAGCGTGCCATCCGGATTCACGCGAGGCGCCCGGGTATTGCTAATGAGATAGCGCCTATAGCCGCCTTTGAAGTACGTTTTGGGCGCACGGCTGTAAACGATGTCGCCGATTGCTATCGCAGCATGGCCAAATAGCGATGTTGGTTTGGGTCTTAAATCAAACACCACCACCTCAATAAACTCCCGCTGCACGGGAATCGGCTTCGCTTCATCAAACCTTGTCAACGTAGTCGCCCAGACGCCGGCGCGCACCAGCGTCTTGCCCGTGGTCGGAGAGGTCAGCGTTTCGGTCATCGCTCACCCCTCGACGTAGATCGTCACGTTGTCGGCGCGTTGCTGGGCGGCCAGCAGATGGGTGCGGCCTTGTGCGTCGGTTGTGCCGAATTCGGGCTCGGCGCCCGCCCGGACTGCCGCGTACTCCGTGTTGGGCAGCGGTTCCCCGGTGGCGCTGTCGCGCAGGATGTAGTGGTCGTCGAAGCGGTCCTCTTCATCGGGCGCCGGGCCGGCCGAGGTTCCGCTTACCGGGTGGCGGACGGTCGCCTGGGCGCCCATCGAGGAAATCAGCCGGGCGCCGCATGCCGTCAGCATGCCGTCGAGCGCCATGGCGCGGCCCATGGCCTGGAAGGTGGGATCGCCTTCGATGATCGGGAAGGAGCCCTTGCACTGCGGACACCAGACCATGTGTCCGACGCCTACCGCCGGCTCCCCGTAGAAGACGAAGGTGGGCTCGCCCTCCAATACCTTGCCGCCGTGTGTCGTCGTATCGCCCCGGCGAACGATGCCTTTTTGACCCGCCATACGTACCCCTTCGTTGTTAGATGAGCCGCCATCTAACCGACGAAAAAATCGGCCGTATATAGAAGAATCCTGATTAATTTTCACCAAATGGTGAGCGCTCGGAAAATCCCGAGCGGCGCATTTCCCATCGGGCCTGCCAATGCAAAGCGCCCCGCAAGCGGGGCGCTGGGAAAATGCTGATCGAGGCTTATCCGGTGAATTGCGGCGATTTACCGGTTGCGGCTCAGCATCAGCTCGGTATTGGCCTTGCGGTCGGCATTCACCTTCTGCACGCTCGGCCGCTCGGACATGGCCTTGAGGTAGGCCTTGACCGGCAGGTCCGCCAGCAGGTCTTCGCCGTAGATGATTTTCGTGCAGGACGACACCAGCGGGAGGTGGCAGATGGCGGCGCAGTCGGCCAGCGTGAAGGTATCGCCGGCCACGAAGGGCGAGAATTTCGCCAGCTTGGCGAAACCGGGGATATAGCGGTCCAGCAGGCGGCGCTGGCGCTCCTTGAGGTTATCGCTCACCTTGCCGCCGAAAAACGCCTCCGGATACAGTTCCCGCGCGGTCAGCTCCAGATATACCTCCATGAAGGTGACGAGTTCGCGCACCTTGCCTGCCTGGTAGGCGTCATGCGGCAGCAGCGGCGCCTGGAGATAAGCGGCCTCGATGTATTCCGCGATGGTTTCCGATTCGCACAGCGGCCCGGAATCGGTGATGATGTAGGGCACCTTGCCGAGGGGCGTCGCCGACAGGTCGGTCTCGCCGATCCAGGCCAGCACTTCCTCGAATGGCAGGTTCTTTTCCAGCAGCGCCAGCTTGACCTTGTTGTAGTAATTGCTGGCGGCAAAGCCGCAGAGCTTCAGCATGTCGTCTCTCTCCGTTATTGAAATGGATCGTCCGGGTCGCGTCCATGTAGACCCGAGGACGCTTGAGGCGCCCCCGCCTGGCCGATCTTCGCACGCCACGTAAGCCTACCCGCTGTCGCGGAAGATGCAGAAATCGTACGATCGTGCTAATTTAACCACAACTTTTTTTGGACGAACGATGAGCCAACCCACTATTCAAACGCTCGGCATCGTCGGCACGGGCGCCATGGGCCGCGGTATTGCCCAGATTGCCGCACAGGCGGGCCTGACGGTCAACCTGTTCGACGTCAACGCCCAAGCCGTGGCCGCCGCGCGCCAGTATCTGCAGGACACGTTCGCCAAGCTGGCCGACAAGGGCAAGATCAGCGCTGCCGACAGCGAGGCCGCGCTGGCCCGCGTGAAGCCGTGCAACGCGCTGGAAGACCTGGCCGGCTGCGACATGGTGCTGGAAGCCATCGTGGAGAAGCTTGAGGTCAAGCGCGACCTGATCGCCAAGCTGGAAGCCATCGTCCGGGAAGATGCGGTGATTGCGTCGAACACCTCGTCGCTGTCGATCACGGCCATCGCCGTGGGCGCCAGGCACCCGGGCCGCGTGGTGGGCTACCACTTCTTCAACCCGGTGCCGCTGATGAAGGTGGTCGAGGTGATCGACGGCCTGTCGGGCAACCCCGCCATCGGTGACCAGCTGATGGAGCTGTCGCGCCGCATGGGTCACACGCCGGTGCGCTGCAAGGACATGCCGGGCTTCATCGTCAACCACGCCGGCCGTGGCATGAACATCGAAGGGCTGAAGATCGCCCAGGAAGGCGTGGCCGAGTTCGTCGATATCGACAACATCATGCGCGAGCAGGCCGGTTTCCGCATGGGCCCGTTCGAGCTGATGGACCTGACCGGGCTGGACGTGTCGCACCCGGTGATGGAGTCGATCTACAACCAGTTCTACCAGGAAGCGCGCTATCGTCCGTCCCCGATCACGGCGCTGCGCTACGTTGGCGGGCTGCTGGGCCGCAAGACTGGCGCCGGCTTCTACGCCTACCCGGACGGCCAGAAGCAGGTGCCCGCCGCGAAGCCGGTGCCCGATGCGCGCCCGGCCAGCGTGTGGGTGAGCCGCGCCAATGAGCGTGGCCATGCCATGACCGTGAAGCTGCTGACCGCGCTGGGCGTGACGCCGGAAGGCGGCAACGCCCCGTCCGCCGACGCGCTGATCGTGGTCACCCCGCTGGGCCTGGACGCCACCACGGCCGCCCTGCAGGAAGGGCTCGATGCCAGTCGCGTGGTCGCCATCGACACCCTGCTGCCGTTCGAAGCCACCAAGCGCCGCACGCTGATGACCACGCCGGCCACCAGCGCCGCCGCCCGCGACGCCGCGCACGGCCTGTTCGCCAGCGACGGCGTGCCGGTCACCGTGATCCGCGACTCCGCCGGATTCGTCGCCCAGCGCATCATCAGCTGCATCGTCAATATCGCCAGCGACATCGCGCAGCAGCGCATTGCCACGCCGACCGACATCGACCTCGCCGTGAACCTGGGCCTGGGCTACCCCAAGGGGCCGCTGGCCCTGGGCGATGCGATTGGCGCCGCGCAGATCCTGGAAGTGCTGCACAACCTGGACCGCCTGACGGGCGACATGCGCTACCGCCCGAGCCCGTGGCTGTGGCGCCGGGCCAGCCTGGGCCTGTCGCTGCTGACCGAAGAAGCCTGATCCTCCCGGGCGCCCCGCCGAGACACGGGGCGCCTTTTTTCTTGCCGCATTGCCCACCAAGAGGCCGCCATGACCGCCCAGCTGCTTTCCCAACGCGTGGACGCCACGCTCGTCCTGACCATCTCGAACCCCGAGGCGCGCAACGCGCTGCATCCGGACATCTACGCGGCAAGCCAGGAAGCGCTGGAAGTGGCGGCGCGCGACAACACCATCCGCGCGGTGGTGCTGACTGGCGCCGACGGTGTGTTCTGCGCCGGCGGCAACCTGAACCGGCTGCTCGGCAACCGCTCCCAGCCGGCCGAGGTGCAGGCGAAGAGCATCGAAACCCTCAATCACTGGATCGAAACGCTGCACGCGTTCCCCAAGCCGATCATCGCCGCGGTGGAAGGCCCTGCCGCCGGCGCGGGCTTCTCGCTGGTGCTGGCCTGTGACTTCGTGGTGGCGGCCAGCGACGCCAAGTTCGTCATGGCCTATGTGAAGGTGGGCCTGACGCCGGATGGCGGCGGCTCGTACGAACTGGCCCGCATGCTGCCGCGCCAGCTCGCCAGTGAAATGATGATGGATGGCAAGCCGGTCGATCCGGCGCGGCTGGCGCATTTCGGCATCGTGAACCGCGTGGTGCCGCCGGGGCAGGCCGTGACCGAGGCGCTGCGCATTGCCGAGAACCTGGCCAAGGAATCGCCGAACGCGATCCAGGGCATCAAGGCGCTGATCAACCACGCCGGCAGCGCCTCGCTGACCGAGCACCTGGCCGCCGAGCGCGACAGCTTCGTGACCGCGCTCCACCACCCGGACGCAGGCGAAGGCATCAGCGCCTTCCTGGAGAAGCGCAAGCCGAACTACCGCTGAAGGGGCCGGGAGACTGCCCGCCGAAGCACCGACGCCATCGCCACATAAAAAAGACAGACCGGAGACAGCATGAGCAGCAACGTTTCGCATTTTGAAGGCACCCGCCCCGTGGCCGACCAGCAGCGCTTCGACGTGGGCGCGCTCGAGACCTGGATGCGCCAGCACGTAGAGGGCTTTGCCGGCCCGCTGACCGTCGAGCAGTTCAAAGGTGGCCAGTCGAACCCCACGTTCAAGCTGATCACCCCCGGGCAGACCTATGTGATGCGCGCCAAGCCGGGGCCAAAGGCGAAGCTGCTGCCGTCTGCGCATGCCATCGAGCGCGAATACCGCGTGATGGCCGCCCTCGCCCAGACCGACGTGCCCGTGGCCCGCATGTTCGCGCTCTGCGAAGACGAATCGGTGATCGGCCGCGCGTTCTACATCATGGAGTTCGTCAGCGGCCGCGTGCTGTGGGACCAGGCGCTGCCGGACATGACCCCGGCCCAGCGCGGCGCGATCTACGACGAGATGAACCGCGTCATCGCCGCGCTGCATTCGGTGGACTACAAGGCGATCGGACTGGCTGACTACGGCAAGCCGGGCAACTACTTCCAGCGTCAGATCGAGCGCTGGAGCAAGCAGTACAAGCTGTCCGAGACCGAATCGATCCCGGCGATGGACCAGCTGATCGCATGGCTCCCGAATCACATTCCGGCCGATGCCGATGAACTGACCAGCATCGTCCATGGCGACTACCGACTCGACAACCTGATGTTCCACCCCACCGAGCCGCGCGTGCTGGCCGTGCTCGACTGGGAGCTGTCCACGCTCGGCCATCCGATGGCCGACTTCGGCTATCACTGCATGAGCTGGCATATCCAGCCGGGCCAGTTCCGGGGCATCGCCGGGCTCGACCATCAGGCGCTGGGCATTCCGGACGAGGCCGCCTACCGGCGCCTGTACGAACAGCGCACCGGCCGCCAGATCACGGGCGACTGGAATTTCTATCTCGCCTTCAGCATGTTCCGCATCGCGGGCATCCTGCAGGGGATCATGAAGCGCGTGGTCGATGGCACGGCGTCGTCGGCACAAGCGACGGACGCCGGCAAGCGCGCCCGCCCGATGGCTGAAATGGGCTGGGCCTACGCCCAGAAATCCGGCGCCTGATCCTGCATCTTCCAGCCAGACATCGCCCCGCACTGCCGGGGCGATGTGCGTTTTGGGGGGTGATTGTCTGCATGTCATCAGACAACCGAGTACTATCCCTAGCCATAACCCTGATGACCAAAGGCAAAATCGCGTCTACACTGCTGCCATGTTGTACGACAACAGACGATAATGCTTTTCGGAGACATAGCATGAGTACTCGCCGCCAATTCCTTGGCCAGGCATCGGGCCTGGCCGCACTGAGCGCCTTCGGCACCTCTGGCATCCTCGCCCCGGCATCCGCCTGGGCCGCCGACAAGTGGCCGACCAAGCCGATCCGGCTGGTGGTGCCCTACCCCGCCGGCGGTTCGTCGGACATCATCGCCCGCCTGATCAGCAAGCCGCTCGGCGAAGCGCTGGGCCAGGCCGTGGTGGTGGACAACCGCCCGGGCGCCAACGGCAACATCGGCGCGGCCATGGTGGCGCAGGCCGGCACGGACAACCACACGCTGCTGCTGTGCGATGTGGGCGCGCTGGCCATCAGCCCGTCCGTGTACACCAAGCTGAGCTTCAGCCCTGAGAAAGATCTCAAGGGCGTGGCGATGCTGGCCTACTCGCCCCACCTGCTGGTGGTGCATCCGTCGGTGCCGGCCAACAACCTCAAGGAACTGGTGGCGCTGTCGCACAAGCAGACGCTGAACTTCGCCGTGACGGCCATCGGCAGCGCGCCGCACCTGGCGGGCGTGGCGGTGCAGCAAGCCACCGGCGCGGCCTGGCAATACGTGCCGTACAAGGGTGGCGCGCAGGCGATTGCGGACACCGTGGGCGGTACCGCGCAGGTGCTGATGAACGGGATGCTGGCGACGTATCCGCAGGTGCAGGCCGGCAAGCTCAAGCTGCTGGCCGTGTCCAAGCGCACGCGCATGGCGCTGGTCGGCCAGGTGCCGACGATTGCCGAGCAAGGCGTGGCGAACTTCGAATCGGGTACGTGGCAGGGCGTGATGGCGCCGGCCGGCATGCCGGATGCGCTGGTGGCCCGCCTCTCGAGCGAGCTGATCCGCATCATCCGCACCCCGGAAATCCGCGCGCAACTGGCCGGCCAGGGCGCCGAGGTGGTGACCATGACGCCGCCGGAAACCAGCAAGTTCTTCTCGACCGAGGAAAAGCGCTGGGCCCAGGTGGTGAAGGCCGCAGGCGTGAAGCTGGACGGCTGACGGCACCCGCATCCCCCGCTGCCACGCAGCAAGCAAAAGGGCGCGATCTTTGAACTGCACCCCAAAAGTTGGACACCCGTTCAACCTTTGGGGTGTTTTTCATGGCGAAGTACAACGAGGCGTTCAAGCGCCAGGTGGTTCAGGAATATTTGTCCGGGGGAGTTGGGACTGGGACACTGAGCCGGAAGCACGGAATAG